>JAZNRT010000019.1:0-6300 GCA_045590875.1 Acutalibacteraceae bacterium | reverse complement strand
ATCAAAAAGTTAACCTCTAAGAAGACCTACTATGTAAAGGTTCGTGCCTACAAGACCATTAGCGGTAAAAAGGTATACGGCGCATATAGTAGCGTAAAAAAGATTAAGGTTAAATAATCATTACCCTTAAGTACAAATTTAAAACCGACCTCTTCGAGAGGTCGGTTTTTTGATACAATAAAAATTAAATTATTCAAATAAGGGGGTTGAGAAATATCTCTCAGCTGTATCAGGAAGCACCGTTACCACAGTTTTACCGCGACCAAGTTTTTTTGCCAAGCGCAAAGCCGCGGCAACATTCGTGCCACTGCTGATGCCGCACATTACCCCCTCTTTAGAGGCTAAATCCTTAGAGGTTTGAAGCGCCTCTTCGTCTTTTATTATACACACATCGTTATAAATTTCTTGATTGAGTATTTTTGGAATAATTCCGTCACCAATGCCCATTTGCACATGTGTACCAATGGAACCGCCAGAAAGAATTGCAGCGTTTTCAGGCTCAACCGCCCAGATGGTTATATCGGGATTTTGTGATTTTAAGGTTTCGCCAATACCTGTGATTGTGCCGCCTGTGCCTATACCTGAGCAAAAACCGTGAATAGGACCTGCTACCTGCTCTAATATTTCTTTGCCCGTGCCACTGCGCTGAATTGCAGGGTTTGCAAGGTTCTCAAACTGCTGAGGTACAAAAACATTTGGATTCTCAGCCTTCATTTTAAGGGCTAATTCAAGGCACTGCTCAATGCAAAGACCTATATTCCCTGCATCGTGCACTAAAATTACCTCGGCACCATAGTGCTGAACTAACTTTCTGCGCTCTTCCGACACTGAATCGGGCATTATTATTTTCACCTTGTAGCCGCGCACTGCACCAACTAAAGCAAGACCGATTCCCTGATTTCCGCTTGTGGGCTCTACAATTACTGTATCTGAATTTAATAGTCCTTTTTCTTCAGCATCAAGGATCATATTAAATGCTGTGCGGGTTTTTATTGAGCCACCAACATTCAGTCCCTCGAATTTAACTAATATCTCCGCATCGTCAGGTCCTGTCATATGTTGCAAGCGAATTATAGGTGTATTGCCCATCGCATCTAAAATTGTATTAAAAACCATTCTATGTACCTCTCAGCTTAAATATAGTTAATTTTACCATATAACCGTAGCTTTTGCAACGAGTATTTTCTTACATAATAATATATATGTTATATAAATTTTATACCTGCAAAAAATGAGCCGAGCGCTTTAAAAGTACGCAAGGCTCATTTATTTACATATATTCTTTTAACATATCTATTGCCACTCGAAGGCTTGGAAGCTCTGCAAACATCATTTCCCGACTTTCCTCATCAAAAGGCGTTACATCAGGAATTCCTATACATTTCATTCCCGCGGCATATCCTGCTTTTATGCCGTTTGTCGCATCTTCAAACACAAAGCAATTCTTAGGCGCGGCGCCTATAAGCTCGGCTGCGCGTAGGAATACATCAGGGGCGGGCTTACCGTTTTTAACATCACCGCCGCCTACAATGGCATCGAAATATTCTGTTATGTTTACTGCCTTCAAATGGTGGTCAATTGAGTTCCTTGAAGTGCCTGATGCTAAAGCAATTTTTATATTGTTTTTCTTTAGAAAATCCAATAACTCTTTTGCCCCGTCTTTAAGCCTTATTGTTGCGCGCTCCAAAAAGAAATTGCGCACCTCTTCTTTAAATGCAGTTACATCTAAATCCTTAAAGTGGGCTTCAAGATATTTATTACTGCCTCTGTCGTTCATTCCGCAACAGCAGATTGCATGCTTTCCAATTTCCGAAAATCCTTGCAGCGAGCCCGCATATTCCCAAGCATCAATATAAATAGACTGGGTATCCAGAAGCGTGCCGTCCATATCAAAAATCACGCTGAACATTTGTTATCACCTTTATTTTATAAGCCTTTACAATCGGTAAAAGTCAGCCTAGTAAAACATCACTTATCAGCATAAGACAAAAGCCACCCAGCAGTGCATAGGTTGCACCCCTCTCACAGCCGTGAGCGTGAGTTTCGGGTATCATTTCATCGCTTATTACATATAGCATTGTGCCTCCTGCAAATGCCAAAGCAAAGGGTAAAACCGCCGATGCTATACTAACTGCAAAATATCCAATAAGCGTGCCAAACACCTCAACCACACCTGTTATCATAGCGCACACAAAGGTTTTACGAGGGGTGACCCCCGCAGCCAGCATCGGCCCTATAATAACCATACCTTCGGGAATGTTTTGTAAAGCAATACCGCCTGCAATAAAAATAGCATCTGCCGTATTCCCCGAACCAAAGCCCACGCCTGCCGCAATACCCTCAGGCAGGTTGTGTATAGCAATGGCCGCAACAAACAGAAGTACCTTATTAAGATTTTGGCTATTATGCTCTTCAATGTCATTGCCAACCAATCTATGCAAATGCGGCACTAGCTTATCAATAAGGTTAAGGCACAGAGCACCCGCAAAAATTCCCGCAACGGTTATAAATATTCCGTATTCCCCACCGTATTCAATGGAGGGAATTATTAGCCCCAGTACCGCCGCTGCAAGCATAACTCCCGCCGCAAAGGACAGCACTATATCTGAAAATCTATGAGAAATTTTCTTAAAAATAAAGCCTACAAGCGAGCCAAACACAGTGGCTCCGCCAACTCCTAACGCAGTTAGCAGCACCATTTCCATTTAATACACCTGCTTTTATGTTTTAATGTTTAGCTGTATCTATACTTTTACCGAACACCACAAAGCGTTGGTACAAATATTCAGTAACAAAGTTTATAAGCATTGTAATTATAAGCACAAGGTACTCGTTCCAGCCCACTTTTGCACCTGTGAGCACAGCGGTCCACCAGGTAGAAAGCGGAGTGAATACTAAATAGAACAATGCAACCTTAAGCATAGCCACAGGTATATTATTTGCAGAATGAAAGGTGAATTTTCTGTTTAATGTAAAATTCCATAAGACAGAAAGTATCAGTGCAATTAAGTAGGAAAGCCAATGGGTGAGATGCAGTGCTTCCTCAAAAAGCGTGAAGCTTGCAATCTGAATTACTCCCGCACTGATAGAAAATAGCACAAATTTCATAGTGCGTATAATCTCCTGCTTTTTATTTAACATATTAAATCCCCTCAAAAATAGGTATGTTTTTTAGTTTGTGGAAAGGTCTTCAGCCGCAGCCTTTATAACCTTAGCCACCTGCTCTGCACACACCTTTGCTCCCTCTTCGGTAAGATGAACTAAATCGTCACAAATATACTTCTCAGTATCTTCTGCCACAAGGCTGTGCAAATCGTTTATAATAATTCCCTTTTCCTGCAATTTCGGTACCACCAAAGCGTTATATCGAACAATAGGCCCATTTGCTGTATTCTCGTGGCCGGGCCTGGCGGGAGTGGTTGTGGCAAATATTACTTTGTCGTATTTTTTTAGCAAAATATCTGCAATTCGTAAAATATTCTCAGTATACTCCTCTTCGGAGGTGAAAAGCATACCATCACCTAATGCATCAACGATATCCCAAATACCGTTGTTCCAGTGCACAATTCTGCTACCTTCCATACCATCCTTCCAATCAACCAAGCCTCTCAGCGTGCGCTTGGCATATTGGCAGTTTTCATCGGGCTGGTAAACCTCAAATTCTTCGCCCAAAAGCTCAGGCACTAGGTTTCCATATCCCAATAAACGAATCGAATCTCCTAATAAAGTTACTTTTATCATTTTTCCACCTCATTAAAAACGCAGAGTATAACCTAGTTAATTCCCACAGTGTAATAGCTCTATCATAATTCAAAACGGTATACGCTTGATATTATTGCTGTCTTTTATAATTAGCAACTCCTACCACACCCAACACTATAAAACATATTGCAAGAATTAAGGTAGGAATCCATCGGTTTGTTTTTTTGCCATAGTATGCTAACACGACAAAGGCAACTGCTGCCAAAATTCCTATAACCATTTGAACAACAGAAGCTATTAAATACCACTTTCTGTTCATAAAAATTATGTGTGGGATTAGGTGTTTTTCATAATTACTGTGCCTATGCATTCACTTACGTGCTCGCAGGCATCGGCACAGGATTCAAAGCAATCGAATATTTCGCGCCAAGATATTGTTGTTAATACATCTGTTGAGTTCTTGGTAAGCTCCCGCATAGACGAAAGGTAAAGCTTGTCACATTCTTCTTCCGCATCGTTAAGCTCAATAATAAGCTCGCGAATTTTCTTTGAGCGCTTAAAGCTCTCAAATTCATTCATAAGGTCGCAAAGCAGCTCACAAGATTTAACAAGCTTTTTTGCAAATTTAATAACAGAGGGCTCAACCGACTGAATATTGTAAATATAAAATTTCTGCAATATTTCTTCGAGCCTATCGGTCACTTGGTCGAGGTTATGGCTGAGCATATCTAAGTCTTCACGGTCAACGGGGGTTACAAATGCCCTAGCCAATGCATCGTTCATTTCGTGCTTTTTAATATCGGCTGTGTGCTCGATTTCGTGCATCTTCTGAAGCATTTCTTCAATCTTTTCGGGTTCGTAATTTTCAAGACATTCTACAAGATATGTAGCAGCCTTTCTGGAAAGTGCAGCACTTGCTGCAAAGTTTTCAAAATAGAATTTATCACCTTTAGCCATTTTCATAATTCCTTTCTATCAATTAAATATTAACAAAAACAGTTTTGTTACTAAAAATGCCAGAAGTCCGCATCCTGGGAATGTAAGTATCCAGGTCAGCACCATTTCCTTAACAACCCCAAAGTTGATAGCCGACACTCTTTTTACGGCGCCTACACCCATAATAGATGTGGTCTTTACGTGAGTGGTAGAAACAGGTAAGCCGAACACCGAGCAGAACACTAGCGATATCGAGGATGCAATATCCGCCGAGAAGCCCTGATACTTTTCCAGCTTAACCATATCCATACCTACCGATTTGATTATCTTTTTGCCACCCATCGCTGTGCCTAAGCCCATAACGACAGAGCATAAAATCATAAGCCAAGTTGGGATGATAAATCCGCCGTCGCCTGTGTTTACGCCCGCACTACCAAGGGTATGCACACAAAGGAGTATGATAGCCATAAACTTCTGCCCATCCTGTGCGCCGTGCATAAACGCCATTGAAGCGGCACCAACAATCTGCGCTCCTCTAAAAAAAGGTTCCGTTTTCGGTCTATTGGCTTTATAAAAAATCATAGTTACGATTTTGCATATAACCCATGCCAAACCAAATCCCAAGGTTACCGAAATTGCAATACCGTAAATAACCTTTAGCCATTGACTCCACACAATAGCATCGAGTCCGCAAAGAGCCATAGCTCCACCTGTAAGACCTGCTATGAGTGCATGACTTTCACTTGTTGGAATTCCAAACACCCAAGCGAGTGTTGCCCATATAACGATAGCCAGCATTGCCGCACATAAAACTATGATTACTGTTTTACCGTCAGCCTCACCAAAATTCACCATCTTGGTAACCGTTTCAGCAACCTCGTTACTGATTTTGGTCATCACAAAAACACCAAGAAAATTGAACACCGCCGCCATTAGTATTGCCGCCTTCGCCGGCATACACCTTGTTACAACACAGGTTGCAATTGCATTTGGTGCATCGGTCCAGCCGTTTACCAAAATAACACCAAGCGTTAATGTTACGGCTATAAACAATAACGGATTAGCTGTCATCTGAGTCCAAAAGCCTAAAATCGAATCCATAAAATATCATCCCTTTTCATATCTATTTTGTTTATGGTAAAATTCTATGAAATTACAAATTCCACCCTATTTTCTTTTTTAATTCATTGTATCATATTGACACTGTGCATGCAAGAATTAAATGACATATTCACAATAAATAATCGCGTAAAGTAATAACGAAACCGTGACATTTAATCAAAAGTATAACTCTCTACATTCGACTCTTGCGGTGCACGAAAAAATTACGTCTTGGGGTGAGGAATTTTTTTGACCGCTAAACCCTTTCTTTTGCTCCCTTCATCCGCCACCGGCAGCGGTCACAACGAAACTAACCATTCAGATACTCGCTCAGTTGGAGAGCAACTAGGCTGTTAATCAGGGGAATCAGACCAAGCACGTGAAAAATAAATAAATAAATATCCACCCGCATAGCGGGTGTTTTTTCCGTTTCGGGCATAGCCCTAATCGTTACTGGCTACGCACAAGTGCGTTTTGGAGTTGGCCTGCCAGCCACGCATTTATTACTTGCTACCCGTAAACGGGTCTCTAGGGTCGAAAATGCTTAACTGATCACTTTCT
>JAZNRT010000018.1:0-8541 GCA_045590875.1 Acutalibacteraceae bacterium | reverse complement strand
CTTAGTATTATGGCTCAAGCATATTCAGAGTATGAGCTTGGAAACGAAGGAACACAAACAGAGACTGATTGACATTTTTGTAAACGCCGTATATCTTTACGACGACAAATTGGTCATAACATTTAATTATAAGGAAGCAAGTAAAACCGTAACTCTAAAAGAGGTAAACGGTTCGATTATAGAATGCTCAGGTGCACCAAAAAAATCCAAGTCTTCGGACTTGGATTTTTTTATCCAAGCCGACGGGCTTGGTATATCATCACGACGCAGTCGTGTATATCATCGCCGAAGGCGTATATCATCACACGAAGTGTGTATTTATGTCGGCTTGATGATATACAACTTCTTTCGAAGTTGATGATATGCAATTCCTGCGGAATTGATGAGATACAATGCTTCGCATTGATTTATATTTGTTTTTATGCTATAATAATTTCAAGGCGGTGACGATATGAGCAAAAAGAAGATAGTATTGATAGTTGTATCAGCAGTTTTAACTTTATTTATTATTTTATGTGGATTGTTAGCGTACTATATTTTTGGCGAAAGAGATAAAGTTAGTTGCGATATAAATGAGTGGAGCAATCTTGAAAAAACATTTACCTATCTTCCGTCTGTTGAGGAAATGGGCGAGTATAGTGATTTGAAATCCAAATACCAGCATAGAGATTATTTTATTTTTCAATCAGATGCTTATATTTTGCGGGCTACATATTCAAAAGATATATTCGATAGGCAAAAAGACAGCATTTTAAACAACTATTCTTTTCAAGAAACAGTCGTAGATTATGGTGAAGAAACAGTTGAAAAAGAAGCCAATTTTGAGTTTGATGGTTTTAAATTTCAAATGTTGTCATTAAAAGAATATAATCTTTATTATCCAAAACAAATCGTTTTTGTTGGCATTTCCAAGAAAAATAATGAAATTGCTTTTGTTTTCTTTGATGATATTGATTTAGATTATATTAGTGATTCCTTTGAAGAATTTCTTGTAGAGGAATGTGGATGGGAATAATATAGAAAATTAGGTTTTCAGGCGCATTTCATTCGTGTCATTAAGTTCAAACTACCCAAAAAATAAAGCACTTCGTGACGAAGTGCTTTATTTTTTGGGTTTGTGTCCGCAAGGACACAACAACGCTTGCGAGTTTACTCGCAACATCATTTAACCGAAGGCTAACATCATTACACGACAGCGGACACAAAATGCTGTAATGCTTCGCATTAACGATGTTAAGTTTAAAAAATAACTAAATTACGAGTTTTTTGTTGCAATTTATTCCAATTTCTGTTATTATAGTTGTATTATTTTCAAAGAATGAATAGGAAGGTAGTTGTTATGGACGGAAATACTATAAGAATTTTAATATCTATGGTCATATATATGGCAGTAGTTATTGGAATCGGTGTAATTTATGCAAAGCGTGCAAATAAAAACTCTGAGGAATATTTTTTGGGTGGGCGTTCACTCGGTCCTTGGGTTACGGCAATGAGTGCCGAAGCTTCAGATATGAGCGGTTGGCTTTTAATGGGTCTGCCGGGTGTTGCTTATTGGTGCGGTCTTGCAGATGCCGCTTGGACAGCAATTGGACTAGCAATTGGTACCTATATCAACTGGTTGATTGTTTCTAAACGATTAAGAAGATACAGTGTGAGAGCAAATAACGCTATCACATTACCGGACTTTTTCTCTAACCGCTTTAGGGAAAACAAAAAGACCATTATGTTTATTGCTGGTGCCTTCATATTAGTTTTCTTTACTGTTTATGCGGCAAGTTGCTTTGTTACATGTGGCAAATTGTTTTCCACCTTGTTTGGAGTACCTTACATAGCTATGATGATTGTAGGAGCAATCTTCGTATTACTCTATACATTGCTTGGCGGATTTCTTGCTGAAAGTATTTCTGACTTTATGCAGGCAATCGTAATGATCATTGCACTTGCTGTAATCGTCGCAATAGGAACGATACAGGCAGGTGGACTTGGTTCTGTTTTGGATAATGCAAAAGAAATCCCTGGATTTTTTGAATTTTTCGGTTTGGCAACTCCAACTTTAGATTCTAATGGTCAGCAGATCATAGAGGCAGGCAAGCCTGTATTCGGCGAAGCTTCTAATTATGGTATTTTGACAATTTGCTCTATGCTGGCATGGGGTCTTGGATACTTCGGTATGCCACAGGTATTACTTCGTTTTATGGCAATTCGTAAGGAAGAGGAGCTTAAGCGCTCCCGTCGCATTGCAACCGTATGGGTTGTTATTTCCTTGGCAGTTGCTGTGTTTATCGGCATTGTAGGTCGTCAGCTTTTCCCGATTGCTCATTTAACCAAATCCGGTGCTGAAAACATTTTCATTACTTTGGCTACCAGCTCTCTGCCCGCGTTATTGGCAGGCTTTGTTATGGCAGGTATTTTGGCGGCAACTATCAGCTCTTCCGACTCTTATCTGCTCATTGCTGCTTCGGCATTTTCTAAAAACATCTTTCAAGGTATCTTTAAGAAAAATGCCAACGATAAGCAGGTTATGACAGTTTCACGTATCACCCTTTTGGTGTTGGCTTTAATCGGTATTATTATCGCTTTAGATGAAAATAGCGTAATATTCCAAATCGTGTCTTTTGCATGGGCAGGCTTTGGTGCCACATTCGGACCGCTTATGATTTTCTGTCTGTTCTGGAAGCGCATCAACAAAGCGGGTGCTATTGCTGGTATGGTTAGCGGTGCAGGTATGGTATTCCTTTGGAAACTGGTAAACAGTAAGCTTGGCGGTGTTTTTGCAATCTATGAGTTGTTGCCCGCCTTCATATTCTCTTCAATTTGCATAATAGTGGTTTCTCTGCTAACAAAAGAGCCTTCTAAGGAAATTCAAGAGGATTTTGAGGCTGTGCGTGCCGGAAAAGTTGAAGAGTAAATAATTATACTATTTTAAATTTTATCTTTTTGAATAAAACATCAAAAACTCCTGATTGTCTATGCAGTCGGGAGTTTTTTATAGTTTTCTTCTCAAAAGATGTACACTTGAACAATCAATAAAAATGGTATATAATATTATCATAAACTATAAAGGATTGGTTTTATGAACAGAATGCTCTCAGGCATAGCTGATTATATAAGAGAATGTGATAAACTGTTGATAGCGCTTTGCTGTGTTGCTTCGCTTTTTGGCAGTATTGCGGTGCTTTCTGCAGGTACCGTAAGGCAGTTCACAGTTCAAATGGCAGGCTTGGTTTTAGGTATTATTGTTGCCATAATTATTTCAAGGTTTGATTATGGAATATATAAAAAAATCTGGCCGTTGGCAGTAATTGTGGGCATAGTGCCCGTAATTCTCACCTTTTTTATCGGCTATGCACCAAACGGCACAGACGATAAAGCTTGGCTGTTATTACCCGGCAATATTTCCTTTCAGCCCGCAGAGCTTTTAAAAATAGTATTTATAATTACCTTTAGCCTGCATCTATCGGCAGTTCAGGAAAAATTGAATAAATTTTATAACGTGGTGCTTTTATGCTTGCATGGTGCGTTCCCTGTTGTGCTTATCCACTTTCAGGGTGACGACGGCACGGCAATAGTATTTTTTCTGATGTTTATGGCTATGATGTTTGCGGCAGGGCTGAAAATCCGATATTTCATAACGGCATTTGTAACTGTGATAATTGCATTGCCAATAGCTTATTTTTATATACTAAATGATGACCAACGAACAAGAATTATATCTATGTTCAGTCCAGAAGCTGATCTTTTGGGTTCTGGTTGGCAGCAGTGGCGGGGCAGAATAGCCCTAGCTAACGGTGGCTTTTTCGGTAAAGGACTTTTCGAGGGCGATTTGGTGCAGTCGGGCGGAATACCCGAAGGCTATAACGACTTTATTATAACGGCTATCGGCGAGGAGTTAGGCTTTTTGGGCTGTATCGCGGTGCTTGGGATATTGCTTGCAATTTGCCTTAGGGTGCTTAAAATCAGCCATCTTTCCAGAGATAAAACAGGTGGATACATTTGTGTAGGTGTTTTTGCAATGCTTGCGGCGCAAATCATAATAAACGCGGGAATGTGCATTTCCTGGCTTCCTGTTATTGGTGTTACCTTGCCCTTCTTTTCGGCGGGTGGCACATCACTGCTCTGCCTTTTTTGCGGTATTGGGTTGGTACTAAGCGTATATATCCACAAATCCTCAAGAACACTATATCTTCACGACGACTAAACTATGTGAAATAAAAAAACACTCACCTGCAAGTTTTACACAGGTGAGTGTTCTATATATAATGTTATTCGTCATTGAGGTTTGAGATTTTATAGCTCAATCTCATAAGACTGTCTCCAAGGTGAACATTTTCCACCGCGAGCTCAGGGTGTTCAAGGGATAAATCGTAGTGGCTGAAATTCCAAAAACTGTTTACCCCTAAGCGGATAAGCTGTTCGGCTATATCCTTTACCTGATCTTTGGGTATACAAAGAATAGCGGTGGTGGGTAGGTTTTCGTGACAGAAATCATCTAAAGCATTTATATGCCTTATAGGAAGCCCTTTAACAATATCGCCGATGATAGACTCCTTTTTATCGAAGATGCCAATAAGCCTGAAGCCTTTAGCATCAAAGCCCATATGTAAAGCCACAGCTCGCGCGATATTACCCGCACCTATAAGTATTGTTTTTTTGTTTTCTCCAAAGCCTAAAATATTACCTATTTCATAATGCAACTGTTCGATATTGTAGCCATAGCCTTGTTGACCGAAACCGCCGAAGCAGTTAAGATCCTGCCTTATCTGACTTGCGGTAAGGCCTAAGCGTTTGGCAAGCTGTACAGAGGAAACCCGAACTTTACCCTCTGATTTAAGTTCCGCTAAATGTCGGTAATAACGGGGAAGTCGTTTGATTACATAATTGGAAATGTATGGTTTACTCATATATAACCTTTACCTTTCAAAATTATATAAATATTATCATTTATTTTTTTATAAATGTCAAGAGAAACAAGGAATTTTTAGTTCAATTTTTCCATTGATTATTATTAAATCACATTGTATAATTAAAACATAAGCAAATTTATTGAAATGGTGATACTTTTGAAAATAGCATTTACCACCTTAGGTTGTAAAGTTAATCAATATGAAACTGAAGCTATGCGCGAGTTATTTTATCATCATGGCTACGAAATTGTGGCGATAGATGAATGCCCCGACGTACTTGTGCTTAATTCCTGCACCGTAACCGCCGAAAGCGACCGTAAAACTCGTCAGACCTTGCGCCATTGGAAGCGTGAATATCCAAGTGCCATAACGGTGCTTTGCGGCTGTATGCCCCAAGCCTTTCCCGAAAGTGCAAAAAGCTTGAACGAGGCGGATATAGTTTTTGGCAATACCGACCACAGCCGTATACCGAAATTGGTGGAAGAATATTTAAAAAGCCGCAACAGAATAGTTGAGATAGAGTCCCACGAAAAGAATGAGAAATACATAACTCCCGCGATTTGTAATTTCAGCGAAAGAACCCGCGCTTATATGAAGATAGAGGACGGGTGCAACCGTTTTTGTTCCTATTGCGCAATACCCTATGCCAGAGGCAGGGTGCGTTCAAAGCCGATAGAAGCAATAGAAGCAGAAGCAAAGGAATTGGGTAAAAACGGATATTCCGAAATTGTGCTGGTGGGAATAAATCTTTCTGCTTATTCTACTGAAAAGGGTGAAAACATTTGTGATGCTGTAGAGGCGGTAGCTAAGGTCTCTTGTGTTAAAAGGGTACGATTAGGCTCGTTGGAACCTGACCATATTACCGACGAAATGCTATCTCGGCTCAAAGCTCAGCAAAAGTTTTGTCCCCATTTTCACTTATCTTTGCAATCGGGCTGTGACGAAACTCTTAAACGTATGAACCGCCACTACGACACAGCATTTTATTACGATTTAATAACCAGAATACGCGCCTCCTTCCCAAACGCATCTATAACTACCGATGTTATGGTGGGCTTTGCGGGGGAAACGGAGGAAGAATTCCGCAAGTCTTTAGCATTTGTGGGAAAGTGCGGATTTGCCAAATGTCATGTTTTTGCATATTCCAAAAGAGAGGGCACAGCTGCCGTAAAATTGCCTAACCATATAGTAAATTCCGTTAAGCAGCAGCGCAGTGCCGAGATGATAAGTGTTGCAAATAAAAACATGCAGGAGTTTTTAGAGTCGCAAATTGGAAATACCGAAGAGGTTATTTTTGAAACCCTTAAAAAGGGTTATATTGAGGGATACACCGCAAATTACACAAGAGTCAGGGTAAAAACAAATCTTCACCTCACGGGCGAAACACATTTTGTAAAGCTAACCGCAGTGGATAACGATTTTGTTTGGGGCGAGCTTTAATCATTAGGAAAAAGCCAAAAATCGACACTTGACGACAGCGGCTATTTAGTTTAAAATTAGTATAGTAAAATATAAGAAATGATGATATTGAATGACTAAAATTTTCGACAGTGATGCATTAAATATATTACCGCTTCCAAGCGGATTTATTGTTGCATTTTGTAAAAGTGATAACGGTGACGATAATAAAATGGTTGTAGCATACAGCCTTGTTTCTTTTAGGAATGAAACCGTCAGCCCCGTTACAAGAAGTGTATATCAGCTTGCAAAATTCGGGCAGTGCTATAAGCTTATAGAAAGCCAGCTGGAAAACCCTTTTTATTGGAAAACAATTTTTCTTCAGGGAGATATGATTTTTTGCTATTATCCCGACGGTAATGCCAAAATTTTCGATTCCGAAGCCCGCATAAAGTGGGAGGGCACTATTCAGTATAACGGCAAGGGAGCCGCTGAGGTTATTTTGCAAGGAAATTCCATATGGGCAAGCTTCCCCGAAAGCGGTTGTATCTGCCGAATTAACATAAAAACTATGCGTGAGGAGCTGCGAATCGGCGGCGAAAACTCAGCATTTTCTAATCCAACAGGTATGTTTTTAGAGGATGATAGGTTGTTTGTTTGCAACTCCGGTAATGGCAAAATTTGGGAGGTTAACACCAAAAATTTTGCCGTATCTGAATATTTAAGCTTCGACGAGCCTGTGCATCAGTTTATTAAAATCGACGGTGTGGCATTAGTAAGGCTAGATTCAGGTGTCTATAAATTATAATATGCTAATTTTAACAATCAATAATCCCAACAGACTTGATTTGTCTGTTGGGATTTCTTAGTCTCGGTTTTATTCGAAAACTTCGCAGGAAAGGTATCTTTCACCCGTATCGGGAAGAATTGCAACTATAATTTTTCCCCGATTTTCAGGGGCTTGGGCTAATTTCTTAGCCACACTCAGCGCGGCACCTGAACTAATGCCTACTAGCACACCCTCTAGCTTTGCTAAATCACGAACAGCCGAGTATGCTTCTTTGGTTGATACAGTAACTATATCGTCGATTACATCTCTCTTGAGGTTTTCGGGTATAAAGTTTGCACCTATTCCTTGAATTTTGTGGGGTCCCGCTTTCCCTTTAGATACAAGTGGAGAATCGGCAGGCTCTACACCAATAATTTTAATGTTTGGGTTTTGCTCTTTTAAATATTTTCCAACCCCAGAAATGGTGCCGCCCGTACCGAAGCAGGATACTACTACGTCTACTTTACCGTCAGTGTCTCGCCATATTTCAGGTCCGGTTGTGCGGTAGTGGGCATCGGGATTGTCGGGGTTTTCAAACTGCCCTGCAATAAAGCTGTTTTTGTAGTTTGCCTTAAGCTCGTTTGCTTTATCCACAGCCCCCTGCATACCAAGTCGTCCCTCGGTAAGCACAATTTCTGCACCGTATGCCGAAAGCAAACGTCTTCTTTCAACACTCATACTGTCGGGCATAGTTAGAATAAGCTTGTAGCCCTTAGAGTTTGCAATCGCCGCAAGACCTATGCCTGTGTTGCCGCTGGTGGGCTCGATAATAACCGAGTCGGGGGTAAGCTCGCCCCGCGTTTCAGCCTCTTCAATCATATTGAGAGCAACTCTGTCTTTAACACTTCCTGCGGGATTAAAATATTCTAATTTCACTAGAATACGGGCGTTGATTGCTTCTTGTCGGCTGAAATTTTCTACCGCCATTAACGGTGTGTTTCCAACCAACTCGGCAACATTATTTTTAATATTCAAATCCGTCACCCTTTCCCAATTATATTCATTATTATATATGCCCGAAAATTTACTGTCAATAAATTATTTTAAAAAATGTTGACAAACATTTATAAATGTGTTATATTACAACTGTACTAGCACAGATAGTACAGTTGTATTTTTCAGGAGGTGTTATATGTTCAGAATAGATAATTTGTCTCAAAAGCCTGTATATGAACAGTTGATAGAGCAAACCGAACGTTACATATTAACAGGACTTTTCAAATCGGGCGATGCAATGCCCTCGGTGCGAAAGCTTTCGGTTGAGGCATCTGTTAATCCTAACACCATACAAAAGGCATATTCCGAATTAACAGGCAGGGGAGTGCTGATATCAGTTCCCGGTAAGGGCTGTTTTATTGCGGAGAATGCGGTGGAAATTATCGGCTCCGATAAGCGGTCACTTCTTAAAAA
>JAZNRT010000017.1:0-14256 GCA_045590875.1 Acutalibacteraceae bacterium | reverse complement strand
AACAAGCCGCGTTAAAGGCACAGACCGCCAATAAAACAGCATAGTTATTAAGATGCGGAAAGGTAAAACTTTCTGCATCTTAAAATCCAATATGCTTTTCAATGAGGTATTTACAAAATTTACATATTGTGATATAATATTACGAAATAGGATTTTGAGGGTGAAAAGATGTCTAAGAAAAAATCATTAAATGTATTTGTTTCTTACTCGCATATGGATAAGAAATTTAAAAACGAATTTCTACAGCAAATGAAGTCTTTAGAATGGACTCATAACATAAATGTGTGGCATGATGGAGAAATTTTAGCTGGAGAAAATATTGATGAAAAAGTTTTAGCCCAATTAAATAAGTCTGATGTTGTTTTGTTGCTTGTTTCTCCTAATTTTTTAGCTTCTCATTATTGTATAAATGTAGAATTAAAGAAAGCTATTGAAAGACACAAGGCAAAAGAATGTATAGTTGTACCTGTTATTTTACAGAAAAGCAACATAGATGAAACTTTATCTTTTTCAAGTTTGATGAGGGTTCCTGAAGATGGTCGTCCCATTCAAAGTTATAAACCTAAAAACAATGGGTATGTAGATGCTGTTTCTCGAATTAAACAAATGATTAATTCGACATTTAAAAACGCTAAAAAAACAGATGTTGTTGAACCGTTAAAACCAATTGCTATTGATATTTATCAAGATGGAAAATTAAAACCTTATGTGTTAGATAATCATACATGGGAAACCATTATAACTATAAAGGATAGACTTACTGACTTTCAAAAGATTTCTACTGAAAAATTGATTAAGTCTGTGATTGATTATAAAAAAGAATTCAACAAAGCCAAAAAAGAAAAAAACATGAATAAATTTAGGAACGATTACCTAAAAAATTACATTCTTGAGTTAAGTGCAACAACACGACAGTGGTTATTTAAAGATGTAGGGGTAAGAATTCATTTCAGAATATTGAATAAAAAGAAAAATTCTTATGTTGGATTTGTGGTAGTTGATGGTAAAGCGAATTGTAATATCACTGTCAATTATTCAAAAAAAATCACTCCTATGTCTTCAACAAGTGGAATGATTTATCATTCTAGTGAGTTGGATGCTGCTTTAATAAAATCAAAAAATCAAAAATTCCACGACAAAGGGAAAAATGACGATATATACGTTGATTATGTAACAACATCATTAAAATTAAAAGATTTATGCAATACTCCAAATCCATTAATGAGCATGGGTATTTCGATTGAAAAAGAATTCAACAAAAGATATGCACCATATTTGATTGCATTGGTTTTCTTGAATTTTGATAAGACTATTAATGATTTAATTACAATTTTCTGTTCGGAAATTTCAAAAATTGATAAAGATTTTAAACTTAACGTCATTATCTAAGCATACAACAAATAAAAATACATATAATTAAAACGGAGAGTAAACGAGAATGGATTTGGTCATTGAAAATATGGAAATTATCGGAAATTTAGCAAAAATTTCTAGATTTGAAGTGATAAGGGCATTATTTCGTTCAGAAGAACGTAATGACGAATTAATACATGATTCACTAAACGAATTATACAATATGTTCTGTGAGCAAGAGTATAATCACAGAAAAAATATTACTGAGTTAGAATTAGAAATAGACGAAAGTAATATTAAACTTTTAGAATATATTTCCAAAATACAATCTTTAAAAACTGATTGATAAAAATAGTTTATAAAAAGTAGCAACAGAAAAACTTTTTTCTGTTGCTACTTTTTTAGATATAAAGCAAAAATCCGAACACATCACCTATCACGGTAATGAAGTTCGGATTTATCGCACTTGGCAGGGGCAGAAGGACTTGAACCCTCGGCACGCGGTTTTGGAGACCGCTGCTCTACCAACTGAGCTATACCCCTAAAATAAAAATGGTGGGCCATCAGGGACTCGAACCCCGGACCAACCGGTTATGAGCCGGTTGCTCTAACCAACTGAGCTAATGGCCCGTCAGAATGCTAAATTATTATAACATAAAATATCAATTTGTCAATAAGAAAATAAGAATTTTTGAATATATTTTTTTTGAACTTTACAATGCTTTAATTATGAAGTAAAATATATATGTATTATATTATGTATTTTAGTTGAGGTGTATTATATGAACGTACCGTTTTCGCCACCTTATATTGGAGAAGAAGAGATTAGCGAAGTTATTGATACTCTACGTTCCGGTTGGATAACCACCGGTCCTAAAACCAAAAAATTCGAAAAATTGTTGTCTGCTTATTGTCATACCGATTATACTGTTTGCTTAAATTCTGCAACTGCAGCGCTTGAGATGACTCTTCGTTTACTCGGTATTGGAGCAGGGGATGAAGTTATTACTTCTGCCTATACCTATACCGCATCCGCAAGTGTTATTTGCCATGTTGGTGCTATCCCGGTTTTAGTAGACACAACTGCTGACGGATATAATATGGATTGTGATTCATTGCAAGCTGCAATAACGCCTAAAACTAAAGCTATAATTCCGGTGGATATTGGCGGAATACCTTGCGATTATAATAAAATTCTTGCTATTGTTAAAAGCAAATCAAATTTATTTAAACCTAATAATAAAATTCAAAAGCTGTTTGGCAGAATAATTATAATTTCCGATGCTGCACACTCTTTAGGGTCAATATATAACAGACACCCTGCATGTACCTTTGCTGATTTCACAAGCTTTTCTTTTCATGCTGTTAAAAATCTTACAACAGGTGAGGGTGGCGCAATTACTTGGTGTAATAAAGACGGTATAGACTCAGAGGCACTTTATAAACAGTATCAGCTTTTGTCACTTCACGGTCAATCTAAAGATGCTTTTTCTAAAATGCAAAAAGGCGCTTGGGAATACGATATCATCGCACCGTATTACAAATGCAATATGACAGATATTATGGCAGCAATCGGTATAGGTCAATTAAGCAAATACGATAAAATAGTGTCTAAACACATTAAAAGAGCTAAAAGATATAACGAAGCTTTTAAAGATGTGGGATTAAAGCTGCCCGTCATTGAAAGCGAAAACTATATTTCTAATTGCCACTTGTATATGGTTGGGCTTAACAAAAATGATGCAGATTTCAGAAATAACGTTATTTTAAAAATGGCGGAAAAAGGAATAAGCTGTAATGTTCACTTCAAACCCCTTCCGTTACTCACTGCATATAGTAAATATGGCTTTGATATTTCTAATTACCCCAATGCATATAATAATTTTATAAATGAAATATCTTTACCCATTTACACATCATTAACCGACGAGGAACAGGAATATGTTATCTCTTCATTTATTGAGATTATGGAGGATATGTAATGCTAATAGATAAATGGGGTAATTTACCCAAATTTATGCAAACAGAAGCAGTTAAGCCCTATTATAATTCAATAAAGAATAAAACTTTCTCCCTGATATTAAAAAGAATGTTTGACATAATATTTTCCCTATTGTTCATAGTAGCTTTTTTATGGGTTTATTTAATTTTAATTTTTGCAATTGCTATTGATTCAGGATTTCCAATTATCTATAAACAAAAAAGAATAACTACCAACGGCAATGAATTCAAGGTGTTTAAATTCAGAACTATGGTAAAAAACGCCGATAAAATAGGTAGCCTTGTAACTGTAGAAAATGATTGCCGAATTACACGTGTTGGTAAGGTTCTTAGGAAGTTCAGACTTGATGAATTACCGCAAATATTTAATGTTTTGGGCGGAAGCATGAGTTTTGTAGGTGTTCGGCCCGAAGTTGAAAAATATGTTTCTCAATACACCGACGAAATGTATGTTACTCTTCTTATGCCCGCTGGCATTACTTCACCCGCCAGTATTGCGTATAAAGATGAGGCAGAATTGCTTAAATTAAGCGAAGATCCTGATGCAACCTATGTAAATGAAATACTGCCAAAAAAGATGGAATATAACCTGAATTATATTAAAAATTTCAGCTTTATTGGTGACATAAAAATTATGTTTAAAACAGTTATTGAGGTTATAAAATAATCTTCATATTACGCTGATTGTCCGCATATTATTTAGCATAGAATTACATCTATATTCTTAATCTCAAGGAGTTGTGCTAATTTTATGGAGACGGTGGCGGTAATTGTTTTTTTAATATATGCTTTATTGTATATCATTTTTGCCATAAGAAGTGGCAGCTTCAAAAAATCTGTAACTACTTCAGCAGTTTTTGGAATAGGTTTATTATCAGCTGTTCATATTTTGGGAGGATTTTTTAATTTCATAATTCCGCTTAATATATACACATTGTTGTTTTCAGCTGTCACAGGCCTTCCGGGAGTGACGTTGGTTTCGCTGTTAAGTTTTATTTTTATATAATTTTTTACATAACTTTTAGGATGTTGAAATATGCTTACAATTATTACAGGCCGTGCAAAAAGCGGCAAAACTGAAGAACTATTTAAATTACTCAAGAACAATGCAGCCTCATTTGAAGAGTCGCTGTTATTTGTTCCTGAGCAATTTTCTTTTAATGCCGAAAAAATGGTGATAAATAATTGTAGTGATGATTTAAATAAAATTACTGTAGTCAGCTTCACAAGCTTTAGTAACGAAATTAAAAGACTATATGGCGGAAATTCAGGTAAAGTAATTAACGACAGCACAAGAATAATGTTTTTAAATAAGGCGATAAGGCAGTTAAATGGTGAACTGAAGCTTTTCAAAACATCATCATCTGCAATAAATTCAATAGACACTATCATTTCTGCTATTACCGAGCTTAAGCAAAGCGCTGTTTCTTACCAACAGTTAATTGAAATATCAAAGCTTTACGATAATACTTTATTGGGTATGAAGCTTCACGATATAGCTTTAATTATGTCCACTTATGATGCTTTAATTAAAAACACATATATTGACCCGCTCGATGAACTGGAAATCGCTTATACTAAGGCACAACACGAGGGATATTTTTGCGATAAAGCCGTGTATTTTGATAGTTTTTCCGGTTTCACAGGGCAACAATATAAAGTTATAAAGCAGGCGCTTATTGATTCAAAAAATGTTGTATTATCTTTGTGTACGGACAATAAGGATAATGGTGAATTTGGAATATTTTCAAATGTAAATGATACTATACAGAATGTTATTAAAATTGCAAATAATGTAAACATAAAAGATATAAACAGAGTGCATTTGGAGAATTGTTATTTTGAAAATCCATCATTAGCTGAAGTTGAAAAATATGTTGCAGAAATCAATACATCTAGTTGTGATTTAAATGATGTGCACTTTAAGTCAGCCGGCAGTAAATATTCTGAACTTGAGTTTATTGCAACAGAAATACATAGGCTAGTTAGAGAAGAAAATTACAGATTCAGAGATTTTGCTGTAATAACAGGTAATTCTGAAAGCTATACACTTATGGCTGAAGCGATTTTTGAAAAGCTAGAGGTCCCGATATATACTGATAAAAAAATTAGTTTAATCGATACACCAATCGCTAATTTTATTCTTTCAGCATTAAGGGCAGCTAAAAATTATTCAACAGCCGAATTGCTTAAATATATTAAAACCAATCTTACGGATATGGACGAAAATGATATTGCGGAACTAGAAGCATATACTTATCTCTGGAATATTAAATCCGCTGAATGGAACGATGTATGGCAAAAAAATCCTTATGGTTTAAACGAAATTAGTGAAGAAAAACAAGTAGCAAAACTAGAGTATTTAAATTCATTAAGAGAGAAAGCAATAAAGCCGATTAGATATTTCAATTATGTAAAAAAAGCACCATCAGATGAGCTTTGCCGCAATACTTTTTTATTGCTAGAAAGCTGCAATGTTGCTGACAATCTTGCAAATTGCATCAATAATATGAACGGCGAGGGGGATTATAACAATACTCAGTATATTATTAGCTCTTGGGAAGCTGCAATGACAGTACTTGACAGTATAGTTGATTGTTATGGAACGGAAGAATTATCCCTCATAGAATTCATAAATTTGCTTGAGATAAGTTTTAAAAATTACAGCCTTGGTGGTATTCCGCAAGGGCTTGATGAAGTGTACTTTGCATCTGCTAACCGCACCGAGAGAAATGATTTTAAAATAGTGTTTGTATTCGCGTTAAACTATGGTGAATTTCCTAGTTTTAGTGCTGATTCAGGACTATTTAATATTGTTGAGAGAGGAAAACTCATAGGTAATGGTATTGAAATAAATGATACATATATCGGTGCTGCAATTGATGAGAATTACTTTATATACAAGGCTTTAACCTCTGCCAATAATGCCTTATATATGTTATATCACTATGGTGATTATAGCGGAAAATCTTCCGAACCGTCTATGATTATGGTACAGCTCGCAAAACATTTTTCAAAGAAAATTGAAGTAGTGCAAAATAACATAATCGAAACCAAATCACAAGCTTTCTCTAAATTATCCGAAAATGAACTATCGGTTGAAGACAGCAAAAGGATTTCTAACATACTGGCATTTTATCCATATTGGAGTAATAAACTTGAATTACTTACACCATCAAACAATATTATAACCGACACAATAACTAGCGTTACTGCTAAAAAATTGTATGGTGGAAACACAACAACTTCTGCCAGCAAAATTGAACAGTATTTTAAATGTCCTTATGCTTACTTTTTAAAATTTGGTTTAAATATTAAAAAGCCGTTGCAAATTGATTTTAAGAGGATGCAGAGGGGACAGATTGTTCATTATGTATTAGAAAGATTTATTAAAGAAAATCTCCAAAACTTTTCGTCGCTTGATTATAATAATTTAGAAGAAATAATCAATGCTTATATCGACGATTACATTGCTAAAAATGTTGGTGGTAAGAATCTTCTGGATGCATATAGCAAATATATTTTAAAACGGATTTTAGAACTTCTTTTGGATTTAGTTCCATCTATTTGTGAAGAACTCATAAACAGTGAGTTTAAGCCCGTTGCATTTGAATATGATTTAAACAGTGATGATATTGAATCTATCGAAATTGGTGATGGCAATGGTTCAGTTCGTATAAATGGCGTAATTGATAGATTTGATATGTGTGAAATAGACGGCGAGAAGTTTATAAGAATCGTTGACTATAAAACCGGCGGTAAAAAAATACGGCTGGCTGATATCCTTTATGGTTTAAATTTACAGATGTTTATATACATTAGCGCTATATGTGAAAGTGAAAAGTTCCGCAGTATTCCTGCCGGAGTGCTTTATCAGCCAATCAATCATGTCGTTAGAAAAGGTATAAATGCAGAAATTACCGATAAACCCACAGTTAGCGCAGTTCTTACAAGCAATGTTGAGGTACTAAAGCATATGGACCCAACCGAAAGCTATATGCCTTTTAAAATCACAAACAGCGGTACGGCGGACAAGCGTTCGTTATGCGTTTCTAATAGTGATTTTACTGAGATTTTTAGATATATTAAAAATAAAATTATTAAAATGAATGATGAAATATTATCAGGAAGAATTGAAAAAGACCCTTGTGATTCTGATTCATCGCATAATACCTGTGATTACTGTGATTACAACACTATCTGTCAAAGAAATAAAGATATTAGTAATAAGGTAGTTCCAAATATTTCAACAGAAGAAGCTTTAGATATTATTGCAAAGGAGAATGGGCTGTGAGCGTAAGATTTACAGATGAACAACTAAAAGCCATTGAAGCTAACGGCACCGTTCTTGTTGCAGCTGCTGCCGGATCAGGAAAAACTGCAGTTTTGGTAGAGCGAATTATCAGAAGGTTTTGCAATGAGGCTTCGCCTCTTATGGCAGATAGAGCATTGATTGTTACCTTTACAAATGCTGCCGCCGAAGAACTTAAAGCAAAAATTGAAAAGAGCCTTAAAGAACGATTAGATGCCGATCCTAAAAATGATTTTCTTAAGCGACAAAATATGGCTTTTAAAAGGGCAACAGTTTGTACTATTGATTCTTTTTGTATTTCTATTGTTCGGGAGAATTTTAATGCTCTTAATATTTCGCGCGATTTTAAAATCAGTGATTCAACCAATATAGAGGCAGATTACGATGCGATTTTAGACAATTTTATTCATAAAAAATTTCAAGAGAATGACCAACGGCTTATTAGAGTTGTAAATTCACTCAAAAGCGGTTACGACGAATGGTATTTGAAAAAAATTATTAAAACTATTTACAATAAAAGCCGTTCAATGCCATATCCCAGCAAATGGCTTGATGGATTATTGGAAATATATAAAACCCATTCTGAAGACTTTATCAATTCGGATTGGGCTGATTATGTTTTCGAAAAAATTACTTGCATAGCAGATAAGGGGCTTAAAATTAACACTAAGCTCCGTGAATACTGCTGTAACGATAATTTAATTAACGAAAAATATCTACCGGTTATTGATGGTAGAATAGATTTTTTAAAAAATATAATTTATTCTTCTACTTCGTCTGATTGGGACGGATGTATTTCGGCATACGATGAATATAATCATCAAATATTAAGAAGTAACTACTCAAAAGATTTGAATGTTTCTGCACTGATTACAGAATCAAACAGTATAATTAAAGAAGCAACAACAAATTTACAAAAAAGCTTTGATACAAAATTAGAAAATGTTATTTATATACTTAATTCCTTTACAAATGTACTTGGCGATGTAATAACTCTTATTAAAGAATTTAATGCCGATATATTTGAAAATTCTAAGCAAAATAACGCATATACATTTGATCAGATTGAGCATTTAGCACTTGAACTCTTTGCTACTGAGGATAACTCAGCACAGGAATCGTTCAATTCAATGTATGACGCAATTTTAGTGGATGAATATCAGGATACTAGCAATCTTCAAGACGAACTTTTTTCACTGCTTAGCAAGCAAAAAAAAGAGCTGTTTATGGTGGGTGATGTTAAGCAAAGTATTTACGGATTCAGAAATGCCAATCCTGATAATTTTCTTAATAAAAAAGATTCATTTCCTCTTTTCACAGGTGACGAAAATCCTTGTAAAGTTCTTCTTACAGGTAATTTCAGAAGCAGAGCTAGTATATGCAAATTTGTTAACTATCTATTTAGTGCGTTTATGACAAAAGCTGACGCTGATGTGGATTATAATGCTGAAGAGGCATTGGTGCCAATGGCATCATTTCAAGATAATGGTGAAAGCGCAAATGTGGAAATTAAATTACTGCAAAACGATAGCGAACTTAACGATACCGAGTACGAAGCGCACTTTGTTGCGGATTATATTATAAATACGATAAAGAAGCCGCCCTTTATTGATAACGGAGAGGGGGGCTTGAGAAGTGCTGAGTATAAGGACTTTGTTTTGCTTATGCGCTCTCCGGGCAGAAAAGTGAATACGTTCGTTCAGGTGTTTAAGGAAAGGGGAATACCCTTAAATTGCCCGTCGGATAGTTTTAAAGATTCTCCTGAAATAATAACTGCACTAGCACTACTAAAGTTTATTTTTAATCGTAACGACAGTATTTCATTGTTAACCCTTCTAAAATCACCCGTATTCAGCTATAGTGATGAAGAAATTGCTGATATTATGTGTTTAAATCGTTATAATACACTATATAGTAATTTACAAACTGCGGCGTCAAAAGGTAATAATAAAGCTAAAAATTTTGTAGAATTATTCAAAAAAATACAAACCTATTACGCTGTATTACCTTTGGATAAATTACTTAACAAAATTTTTGCCGAAACATTTTTTATTGAGATATATTCATCTCTTCAAAATGGAAATATTAAAAAGGCTAACCTTAGAGCGCTATTGGAACTTGCAGGTAAATATAATAACGAAGCAGGGAAGGGTATTAAGGAGTTAGTAGCGCAAATTGAAAACGATACATCTAATTCTCTTGCTGTTAATTTGCAAAATACTGAAAATGCGGTGCAAATTACAAGTATTCATAAATCTAAAGGTCTTCAGTACCCTATATGCATACTTTGTTCAACACAAGCCAGGTTCAATATTTTAGACACTACATCACAAATTATATGTGACGATAATTACGGTTCTGCATTTTCATTTTATGATGAAAATTATAATTCATATTTGAGTCCGATTTCTTCTAAGTTTATTTCAGGAAACCTTAAAGAAAAAATATATAAAGAAGAGTTGCGTCTTTTGTATGTTGCGCTCACACGAGCTAAAGAAAAACTTGTTATTGTTTCCACATGTGGTGATTTGAATAAATATTTAACAAAAACAACTTCGCATGCTTTGAAGGCATCCAAAAGCGGATTGCCGTTTGTATCCGGTTCTTTAATGAATGCCTCCTCATATTCAGATTGGATTGTTTCTGCAGCGCTTTACCACAAGCGCGGTGTATCCTTTAGACAAGGTGACAATGATTTCGATTGCAGTAATTTTGATTGTACATTCGATTTGGAATTATCAACAGTTGATTATATTGAAGCGCCTAAAAAAAATGACACTGCAGAAACAAACACAATTGATGTTGAAAATATCAGTAATGTTTTCGGCTATGAATATCCGTATTTAATTGTTAACTCAGTACCTGCCAAAACCTCGGTTACTGATATTTTAAAAAGAGAAATTACACCGGATATAGCGTTTAAAACCCGCCCCGGCTTTATAACCGAAGCAGGTTTGACGGCCGCAGAAAAAGGAACAGCGACCCATAAATTTATGGAATCTTGCCATTTCGAGTCGGCAGTTAATGATATAGAAGCCGAGATAGAACGACTATATGAATGGGAATATATTTCTAAAAAGGAAGCAGAAACTATCGACCGCGAAAGTATAAAAGCTTTTTTTGAAAGCTATGCTTTTGGACTGATATTAAAGGCTTCACGTGTTTATAAAGAATACAGATTCATTTCGAAAGTTTCTGCAAGTGAATTGAATAATGAAATTAAAGATAATTCATCAGATTTTTCAATTGTTCAGGGTGTTGCCGATTGCATTATAGAAAATGATGATGGAATAATCATTATTGACTATAAAACTGATAGTTCAAAGAGCGAAGAATATTATAAAAAAGAATATTCACGTCAATTAGAAATGTATTCAATGGCACTTACTCAAATTTTCAAAAAACCCGTTAAGAAGTGTATTTTATATTCATTTACTATGAAAAGGTGTATAGAAATTTAAAATACAATTGGCTGTATTTGTTCTCCTTTTAAAGCTCCTTTAATTGTATCGGGAATTTTTGTAAAATCAGCAATCATAGATTTAGGCTTCTTTACGGGGTCATCTTCTCTGAAGGGTACGAAATAATAGTTTTTGTAATTTAGCAATATGCCAATGTTTTTGGCTGCACCGCCGAGAGCGTCGTTTGTGGCTGGAGCTATCAATAATGGCCGTGAATTTCTAAGGTGTGATTTTGCTGCCATTGTAACTGTATTATCAACTATTCCTGCCGCCAGCTTTGCCATTGTGTTACCTGTGCAGGGCGCTATTAACATAATATCAGTTAGATTTTTAGGGCCGATTGGCTCGGCTTCGGCAATGCTCATAACTATCTTTTTTTGAGATATATCTTCAATTTTTTTAAGTATATCTTTTGCTTTTCCAAAGCGAGTGTCTTGTGCTGCTGTTATTTCAGAAACTATTGGCAATATATCATATTCTTCTGCTAATAACTCCATTTGCTCTATTGCGTAATTTATGGTGCAAAAAGAACCGCACAAGCAAAAACCTAATTTTGTTTTATTCATTGGTTTTCACCTCGTTTATAAATTGCTCTATAGATATTGCAGCAATTTCTGCTGCAGTTTTCGGTGAATATATTCCGGGCAGGGAAGACCCTAAAATTATCTTACATTTGTAATTGTCTGTTAAGGTATGATCCAGACCATATGGCTTTGACGCTAAGTCAATTATTATTGTTTCTGATGGTAAATTTAACATTGCATCTGAATCAATAATTCTGAAGGGCACAGTGTTAAAAATTATATCGTATTCATTTAATTTTGAGTTTATATTTTTTATATGTGCTGAGTTTAACCCTTTCCATTGAATATCGGCAAAATCAACATCTTTTCTTGCCGCAACTGTTACATTTGCGCCGAAATTATGCAATAATTTACTTAGCGCTTTGCCTATACAGCCATTTCCTATCACTAGGCAATTCATGCCCCAAATTGTTTTATCGCTGTTGCTTATGGCTAAATATATTGCACCTTCGGCTGTAGGAATTGCATTAAGTATTTTAAATGGTTGGTTTTCGGTATATTCATAGCACTTCTTTTCGTGCTTTGTAATTTCCTCTTTTATGTTAGGTGGCATTTTACCGGCAATAAAAGCCCTGCAATTTTTTGAAATGGAAATTATATCGTTAAGCAGTATTTTTTCACTGCTGTCAGGAGCGTTTAGTGTGTAATTATCCAAGCTTGCGATGGTTGGAAGTACAATTATATCGGCATTTTTTATCAACTGTCTATCCAACCCATATACTCCTAGCGCTGCCTTAGTGCATTTATTGATTTTTTTGCTTAAGATTTCATATATGTGCTCTTGGCGTTTATCTCCACCAAGAAATAGCACATCTAAATGATAATTATTCACTCTCAATCATTCCCTTAAATATTGTATTACATTATATTCAGGCACCTTTGGTTTGTTAAGAAATGATAAATTACCAATTATTTCAAAATAAGTGTTTATTTTTACAGTAAAAAGCAATATAATAATATTATAAATTACTTGTTGGAGGTATTTTATGAAAATATATAAAGAAAGCGAAGCCTTTCTCAATGATATTAAACATATTCATATGGTAGGTATTGGCGGCTCCGGTATGTGTCCTCTTGCCGAAATACTTCATAGTAAGGGTTACATTTTAACAGGCTCGGACAATAATATAGGAGACCCGCTAAGAAGAATACAAGCTCTTGGTATAAAAACCTATATGGGTCACAGGGCTGATAACATAAAAGATGCAGAGCTTGTGGTTTATTCTGCAGCTATATCTCAAGATAATCCTGAATTACTTGAGGCTAAACGTTTAAACATTCCAACGATGGAACGTTCTAAGCTATTTGGCGCAATTACCAGAAAATTTGACAACGTTATCGGTGTTTGCGGTACACACGGAAAAACTACAGTAACCTCAATATTAACACAAATACTTGTTATGAATGATTTTGACCCAACTGCTGTTATAGGCGGTTTACTTCCGCTTATAGGTGCAAACGGCAGAGCCGGCAACTCTGAATATATGGTTTGTGAAGCCTGTGAATATGTTAACACATATCACGAATTATCACCTGACATAACCGTATTATTAAATATAGATAATGACCATTTAGAATTTTTTAAAACTATGGAAAACCTAACAGATTCCTTTAAAAAATTCATTTCAATGGGTAATAAAACATTTATTAACGGCGATGATAAGCTTTGCGTAAAAGCGGCTACCGGATTGAATTGCAAGGTAACTACCTACGGACTTCAAAGAACAAATGATTACTATGCTGCTAATATTACTGCAGGTAAGTGTGGAATGATTTTTGATGTATTCCACAAAGGAGAAAAGCTTTGCAATATAGAAATGCAGGTTCCTGGCGAACATAATGTTTATAACGGTCTTGCTGCCTTCTGCGTTGCACACTCACTTGGTATATGTTCTTCATCTATTAAAAATTCAATAGAAGCTTTTGGGGGCGCTGGTAGACGCTTTGAATATTTATGTACAAAAAATAATATCACCTTTGCCGATGATTATGCTCATCATCCAACAGAAATCACCGCTACGCTTACAGCAGCAAAATCCTTGAATTACAATAATGTTATTGCTGTTTTCCAACCGTTTACTTTTTCAAGAACTGCGCTGTTAAAAGAAGAATTTATAAAAGCATTATCTATTGCAGATAAGGTTATTTTAACCCCCATTATGGGTTCAAGGGAAATAAATACCTACGGCATCAGTTCGGAACAACTTGCCGAAAAAATTAACAATTCATTTTGTGTTAAAGATTTTGAAGAAGCAAAAAAGGTTATTTTTGAACAAGCCTCAGCAGGGGATATTGTTATAACAATGGGCGGTGGAGATATATATAAGGTTTCCCACGCAATAAGAGATAACGAATAACCCAAATTTTATTGACTTTTAAGAGTAATAATAATATAATATATCTGTTAAGCAAACACGAACAATCCGAACCCGATTTTTAAGGGAGGATTTCCGCCTTTGCTTTGTTAAAATACTCGCCAATACGAAAAGTATTGGCTGCGTTTTATGCCTCGCACAGGCAAAAATCCTCTCCTTTAAAATTCTGC
>JAZNRT010000016.1:0-10140 GCA_045590875.1 Acutalibacteraceae bacterium | reverse complement strand
GAGAGTTGCAAGCATCTGATCTACATCCTTAGTACTGATCAGGAGTGCATAATGGGAGACATTTCGTAAAGAAGTTGTCTCCCGTGTTTTTCTTTATAAGCTGGATTATTAAAAAATAGTTGTAATTTAACAAGTTTTATGATAATATTACTTTAGCCAAACAAACTTAATATTATCTGCGCAATACAGGTGTGTCTTTTTATTTAGGTAAAAACGCATACCTTAACTGTGCATACTTGTGTTTGTGCAGCATTAAGTTTGTTTGGCGACAACTAAAGGTTTTGCGTTTTTCGGTGCGCTAAACCTTCGGTTGGCGCACTTTTTTAATTTGAGGGGGTAAAGATATTATTATAAATGCATAGCTCTTTGTTAGTCGCCAAACGCAGAACTTGATTGTTGCGCTACGCACCCTTTATGAACCCTTGTTGACAGTCCTCTTGAATTTACAGAGGGCTGTCTTTTTAGATTCTAGATGTTTCACTATATAACCCGCCGTCTATTGTTTATATCTAACATCTAATATCATATCTCTCTCCCGCGCGTAATATATATAATGTATGGAGGCGAGACTATGGATGGATTTCTTACAAGAGCAGTGGCGGCGGTGCTGTCCATAAGCTCGGTTATATGCTCGTCGGTTTTTTGCGTGAGAAACGGTGACAAGCTTATTACTGCCGCCGATGATATACGTGCTGTGGTTATTTCTGCCGCCCAAACTGATTACGATATTGCACAAAACACCATAGACGAAAGCACAATTTCCCAAGCACCATCTTCGGCA
Organism: Acutalibacteraceae bacterium; assembly: GCA_045590875.1. Classification (GTDB taxonomy): domain Bacteria; phylum Bacillota; class Clostridia; order Oscillospirales; family Acutalibacteraceae; genus UMGS1532. Next base: position 9,359 of record JAZNRT010000016.1, on the reverse strand, counting down.
CCCACGCAGAATACTGAGACCCTTTCTTCTGCTGTTTCTAGTAGTGAGCCGGAAAGTAGCACCTCTTCAAAGGCAGTTGCGGCGGCGGCTAATTCTAAAAAGCTGGGTAACATATACTCCCAATTCTTTTCACCCTATACCACCGCCAACGCAAAATACAAGGATGTATATGTAAACAACAAATCGGGGGTGGAGCTGAATATTAAAAATCTGCTGAAAAATTACAGCCTTAAAATCGACACCGATTCTAAGGACCCTCAGGTGCTGATTGTTCACACCCACGCAACCGAAAACTATGCAACCAAGGCTAAATATTACACCAAAGAGGATATGGCACGCACGGGGGAGGAAAGCAGAAATGTGATAGGAGTCGGAAGTGAGGTGGAGAGGGTGCTGAAAAAGGCGGGCATAGGTGTTATTCACGACAAGACTCTTCACGACAGCCCCTCTTATTCGGGTAGCTACAACCGTTCTTACAACACTGTTAGTGAATATTTGAAAAAATACCCCAGCATAAAAATTGTGTTGGACATTCACCGCGACGCCATTGGTGACGGCGACGACCTTGTTAAGCCGGTTACAAAAATTGACGGCAAAAACGCAGCACAGGTGATGATTTGTGTGGGAAGTAATACAGGCAGCGTGGATTATTACCCCAACTGGGAGGAAAACCTAAGCTTCGGACTAAAATTGCAGCAGACAATGGAAATACTGTACCCAGGCCTTGCAAGGGCTTTGTATGTTGCCTACGACCGTTGTTGGAACCAAAACCTATCTACAGGGTCGGTGATTATTGAATTCGGCACCAATGGTAACACCTTCGCGGAAGCCAAATATTCCGCAACCCTTGTGGGAAAGGCACTGGTGGCATTATTTTAGATTCTTGCTTTTAAATTTTAGATGTTAGAGTATATATCGGCAGTCTGTTGTTTTTAACTATCGCCTAATAACTAATGCCTAACATCTGATGCCTAACTTATGATATCTAACATCTAATATCCGGCACTTATTCCCCACTTTTTCGAAAATTTTTTAGAATTTTTTGAGTTTTTTCTGCTAAATTGCTTTGGTTTTTGATTTTTGCCCCCACTTTTAGCTTTTAGGGTGGTTAAATTTAACATTTATTCGTGTTTTTTGCTGCTTTTTATGTATATTTTTATGCTTTTTTGCCAAAAATTCAAAAAGAAGGATTTTCCACAAAATTTGTTCGTTTTTTGCCACACTATATATTGTTTTAATTTCTCATCAAACCACAACATATAGTTGTTTTGTGAAATATATCATTTTCTGCGCCAAAAATGACAAACATTTTCACACTTCTTCGTTAAATTGCACAAAGAATTACAGAAAATTTACAATTTCACCCCGAAAAATTACAGGTTTGTAACCTTTTTTAGCGTATTACACGACATATTTTTGTTGGTTTTGCTTAACATTTTTTTAAAAATAATGGTTGACTATTGGGTTCAAACCCTTTATAATCCTAATTGTGCCTTGAAAAAGGTTACAAAAATGTTACAAACTATTTTGGCAGGATTTACGAACCTTGTCCGAATAAATTAGTTAACACCTTCAGGTGCTTACTAAAAGACATAGCAAGGCTTTCGAGCTTTGCTTACAAAGGAGAATTATATGTTTAAGACGATACGCGGTCATATCGTGTCTATGCGTCGCTACATCAAGGCTTGTGTTGTGCTTATGGCAGCCTTTGTGGTTGTTGCAACCTTTCCTGTGCAGTTCGTAAAAGCGGTTTCGATTTACGACGGAGATCGACTTTTTAAGGTTTATTCCTTCTCAAGTGATGCAGATTCGATACTTTCCTCCTCCTCTATTGAGGTTGAGGCAGGCGACAATGTTGAGGTTTTAAAAAATTCCGACACGGCAAATTCAGGTATGACCATAAAAATCAGCCGTTCCTTTCCTATTAGTATTACTATAGGAAACAGCACCATTCGGGTGTTTGTTGCAGGCGGCACTGTTCGTGAGGCTTTAGCAGAGGTTGACTTTATCCCCGATAATTACGACGAAGTGAACTACAGCCTGGATGCTCAGGTTTTCGAGGGCATGGAAATCACCGTGCTTGATGTGGAATACATCACCGAAACCAAAGAAAATATACTCAAATACAAAACAGTTCGTCGCGTTGACGCCTCTATGAAGGCGGGCGAGGAAAAGGTTACCCGTGAGGGTCGCGACGGTATGGAGACCGTTACTACATTTAAAAAGATAGTTGACGGTGAGCTTGTTGAAACCAGCATTACTAAATCCTCCCAAAAGCCCGTTTCCAAAAAGGTGAGCTACGGTGTAGAACAAAGAACGCTTAAATCCTCAGAAATGATGAGCGACCTTACCCCCAAATCTGAAATTAAGCTGGATAAAAACGGCATTCCTGTGAAATACTCCAGAAAATTAACAGGCGTTGCTTCTGCATACTGCACAGGCACCACCTGTTCCACAGGTGTTAGAGTTAAGCAGGGCTACATTGCGGTTGACCCCTCTATTATCCCCTATGGCACCGAAATGTATATCCGCACTCCCGACGGAAGCTATATCTACGGCTATGCCATTGCGGCTGATACCGGCGGCTTCACCGCTTGGGGCAACACCATCGCCGACCTTTATATGTACTCCTACTCCGACTGTGTAAACTTCGGAAGAAGGAATATTGATATTTATATTCTGTAATTTATTTTAAGATGACAGCCACCGCGAAAACTCGCAGTGGCTGTTTTTCTATCTATTTATACCTTTTTCCGTCTACATAAATTTTTGCGGTTGTGTACCCCGCTTTTCTCAGGTTTTTAAAAAGCTTTTTGGCAACAGTTTTGTTCTTTACATAGAATTTTATGCCCTTTGCCGCCTTTTTAAAAGTTTTCTTTGTGAAGGTCGGCGCTTTTTTTGTGTTGGATATGGTAATCTTCTTTAAATTCTCATTTTTATAGAATACATAGTCACCAAAGGTAGATAGATATTTGCCTTTAAAATTAACCTCCTCTAGGTTTTCACATCGGGCAAATGTGGATTTTTTTATAACCTTTACAGCGCCGTTTACGGTAACCTTTTTGCCTGAATACCCTTTGATTCCCTCTATTTTAGTGCAACTTTTAGGTAAGTTAATATCCATTTTACACTTAGTGAACGGGGAAGTTTCTATTTCTTTTAGTTTTTTGGGGAATTTGATTTTTTCTAAGCTTTCGCATAGATCGAATGCCCATCGTTCTATAACTTTTATGTTTTTACCTAACTTTACTTTTTTAAGGGCTGTACAACTATAAAACAACCGCGACGAAACTTTTTCTAAGGATTCTGGCAGTTTAACAAATTCCATTGCTGTACAACCTTTAAACGCACCGCTCGGCAGTGATTTTTTCTTAAATCGAGAGGCAAACTTAATTTTTGTTAACCCTTTAAGTCCTGCAAAACAATCTATGCTTTTTTCGGATAAATATGCGGGTACGGTCAATTCCTTTAACGAGTTGCTTCCTGCAAACGCATCAGGTCCTATGTAAATATCTTTATTTCGTTTTTGAAAGGTAAGTTTTTCCATACTAATGCAATCTTTGAAAGCAGTTGATTCAATTTTTTCTATTGTTTTTGGAATTATATATTTTTCCTCTGCTCCCAAAGCCGCTACTACTGTGTTACCCTCATAAATTAGAAGATTATTGTGTGCAGAAAAATGCTCATTCCTTGACGTATCAAAAGCTATGTATTGATAAAGATTATTCTTACTGTTTTTGCCGTGACTGTGATTTTCCTTTTGTATTCTTGTTGTATTCTTTCCCAACACTACTGTTACAGGGTGTTCCTTAGTGCCAAAAACATCTAACACTACACTCTCAACGGTATCGGGTAATACTATTTTATCGCACTTTTCATACAGTCTTATATAATCTTGTACATTAAACAGGGTGTCAAACCCATTGTTATCCATCCGACGAACAAACACTTCTTCGTCATCGCTAGGATAACCTGTTATAAATCCGGTGACCTTATATTCTTTTCCGCTGTATGTTACGCTTTCGGGAACTTGAAGCACGCCGTCTACCACATTCTCTTCCTGCACTAAATGCAAGTATGCGCTACCAGTGTCGAACAATTCGCATATATATCCGCCGTCGGTTTGGTATAAAGATATTGAGTTGTAGCCATATGTTGTAGCAATAGAACTTATAGTAATAAAATGGCATAACAAAAACGCTGATAACAATATACTTATTATCCGTTTCATTCTTTTTCTCCTTTCTATATGGCAAAACAAGCGTTAATACGAATGTTCATAACCTAAGGTAAACCAAGCCGTACTGCTATTTGTTGGAGCTTTCCCCTCATTATAAATATCTGAAACAGTTACTTTGGAATCGTAGTATTTTAAATATGCCTCCCCTGTTACTTTTTCGTCAGCAGGCAAATGATTTTCTATAAAGCTCATATACCTTCTTAAATCTGCGATGCGCTGAACTTTAATTCCCGAAACTCCGGTAACCTTAAAAATCGATGTGCCAAAAGAATCATTGCTGTAGAATAATGTGAGCATGTTTTTTACAGCTACTTTTGTAAAATTATATCTTGTGTTTAAAAAGGTAGAATTATCCTCGTAATAACTTCCTTTAATAGTGCTTTGCCACATATAATTTAGCTGACGAGTTGTTATTTTGGCGCCTCCTGAAACTGTTCCATTCTCTTTTATAACTGTTTGTATTCCGTCTGTTCCGCTCCAACGATCACCAGAGAACAAATTAGTAGCATTATTCGCACCATCATATCTATATATTGTTGATTTATAAGTTGTACCATCTGTAGCATTGGTGCGTGTAGTTGCAGAGAAAGATGTGTTACAAGAGCCGTCTGCTTGTTTTGTAGGAAGCACTGTTCTGTGTGCATATACATCTCCTAATAAATGCAATGCAATTCCTAATACTTTTAAAGCCGCTTCTCTTTGGAAAGTATAATGCGTGGGCATATTTGTATAAGTGAGTTTTAAAGTATCCGACTTGCAATTAGCTGCCAAATAAACCATACGTTGCAAGTGCAACTGTTGATAATAAGCTGTGCATCCGTCCGTATATGTTATGGTGTCGATTGTAAACGCACCGCCGTTAGTGTCTTTCGCCACTGCATAACCATATTTTTTGCTGTCACCATAAAATGTTTCGCTACTTCCTGTTTCTTCGTTTGTTGGCAACGCATCTTTCATAGCATCTCGAATTATTTTTCGTCTGGTAGCACCTGTTTTTGAATAATAGGTTCCGCTCCAAAGATTATGCGCAACAGTATATAAAAACTTTAATGATGCAACGTAGTTTTGCCTGCCGTGCAATATTTTCTTTTGGTCAAAATCAACTTCATCTTGCGTTTCACCATCATATTTAAGGAAAATGCCATCGTTTGAGTAAATGATTTTATTGCTGTCTCCGTCTGTTAAATAAAGAGCTGTGCCCCTTTCGGTTGCTGTAGAACTGAAATAATTATAAAAAGAATATCCGCCTGCTGTTACAGTCTTTTTATACAAGTTTTTAAATGTTACGTTTGTGTTGTCAGGTATCTGACTAAAAACTTTAAGAATGTTTTTTTCAGCACTAGTCATCCCACTAAAAGAACTAGGTATAGAGGCACTGTGATCGCTACCGCCCCACAACGCTTCAAAGGTTTCATCGTCAAAAGTTGTGATGGGTGCTGTGTTTAAATAAATTGGCGGTGCTACGGCGCTTTCGGTATACTCGGCAGAAAATGCAGTATATTTTTCCGATGCACATTCTGCATCCAAAACTCGGATACCATCAATGGATGAATTGGCGGTTGCAAAAAGTAAATCTTTTATAAAATTAGCATTTTTCTGGTTGTCTCTTTCCCATAAAGCGGCTGCAACTGCCGTTATGTGAGGCGCTGCCATACTTGTGCCTGAACAAGCAATGGTTGTTTCAAAATCACCTACAGTAAAAATCGAATCTCCAGGTGCATAAAGGATATTAGTGTATTGAGCACCATTTTGAGACATAACATTTCCGTTGTGGTCTATAGAACCTGCTGCAATTACGTTTGGAAAAGCTGCGGGGTATCGAATAGTTCCGTCATTTCCCGCAGAGGCTACTATAAGAATTCCCGCAGCAGCTGCATCATTGACAGCCTCTTCCAATGCTTCTGAGTATTTAGACGTTCCAAAACTCATATTAAGTACCTTAATATTGTTGTTTATTGCCCAGTATATTCCATTAACTATATCAGAAAGATATGCAATATTTTCCTGACTCATAACCTTTATAGAATAAAGTTCGGTGTTGTTTTTAATACCATATTCATCAGATGCTATTACTCCAGCAACGGCTGTTCCATGACCTGATAAATCAGGGAAAATAAAAGAATCTTCTTCTACATACTCTTGATTATATTCCACTTTTAGAGAAGTCGAGGAATTTATGCCTGTATCCATTATTCCTATTTTTACTCTCTCGGTGGAATTTGAATCAATGTTTTCAGCGTTTATCATTTGAATGTTCCAAAGGGATTGTTCTTCCGTTTGTTAGGAGTCTTCTGTAGGTTGTTGCTCTGTTTCTGCTTCGGTATCTGCCGTGAAAATAATATTTTCTTCCACCGTAACGACTTCGTCTTCGTCATATAAGTTTTCTGCCTCTGAAGACGTTAAATCCGCAACTAAGATATCGGGGGCGCTATCTTGAACGCTTACTTCCTCAATATCACTATTGCTGATTGCAGCCTGAGTGGCGGTTGCATTGCGTGTTAGAATAACATATTGCTGCTTTGTGCCGCTTTCCTGAATTGCAAATGCTTTTGAGCCAAGCGACAATGGGGATAAAGCAAGGGCAAGGGTTAATGCGATTGCGATGGTCTTTAGGTTGCGTTTCATAATAACGCCTCTTTTCTTTTTAAATTTAGCACAGTAGTTTTTCTACTATTGCCAATTTCATATTAACATATAGACAAGTTTTAGTCAAGTTAGTTGTATAATTTCGTGTATTTTGCACGACAACCTGACAAAAAATATATGCACTAACTATATAATTGAAAACAGTGTTTTGGCACAAATTTATAAATGCCAAAACACCTGTTATTTCACCTATGAAACTTTTAATTAAAATCAATTCAGCACAGCGGGGACGCTTTTTTCCTTGACGAGGGTTTCCAAACCGTAGAGCACCGTTATGTCGGTGATGTTTTCTGTGCGGATTATTTCCTTTATCGAGCCCACATAATAGCGGGGGTCTATAATGGTTACTTTTTCATAATGGGGAAGCAAGAAGGGCAAAAAGCAGTTGGCAAAGGAATCCTTTATTATAAGCAGATGCCCCTTGCCGCCGCAGTTTTCCACAGTGGAAAATCCGTAGTTCCCGCCGAAAAAGTAGGCATACTTGTCTTTTCCCTCTAATTTGCTATGGTCATAGATTCCAAACTCAAGGGTTTTGCCGTCGGCGGTTACCTTATATTCCTTATCCTTTGCACCCTTATAACGGTAAACCGAGTCGGGTTCTGCGGTGGAATCTAAAACCTTGGAATGATTAGTGCCCAAAAAGTCGGTGCTGATTTTTTCTCTGGAAAAGCTTTTGGCAGTAATGCCTTTGGACTCGCAATATGCCTTGTACACGGCATAGGCGCCATCGGTGGTCCAGTGGTGGTCGGTTTTATAGTAATTTTTCTCGCGGTTTTGCAACAAAGGTTGGGTGATGTTAAAAAACACCCCGTTTTTCACGGTGTTTTCAGCATCGGTTAGTCGGTTTTCCGCCTCGAACACCTCAGCACCCGGGGGCAATTTATCGGCTAAAATATATGATGCAGGGGGAACGACTATAAAATCTGCGTTTTGTATTCCCTTTTCTTCTTTCGCTTTGGCAAAGAACTCCTCTATTGCCCAAAGATTGGTTTCATAAACCGATTGGTCAATCTGGCTTTCAAGGTTTTTTTCAATATAAAAGCCGTCGTTACAGATATACACTCCGCCGATGTCCCGCTTGCCGAAGAATTTTTGTAGCTGAGTTTTGGCTGAAATCAGCTCGTCGCGGAAAATCAGTTGGTGGGAAAACCAAGTGTTTATATCCCTTTGTGCCCTGCCCGAAATCAGCTTTTCGGCACTAAGGGTTGGAAACTGCGCCAATTTTCGATTTTCGTTTTCTGAAAATTCTCCATCGGGCTTCAATATACTACCCACCGAAAAAACACCTATAAATATTACAAAAACCAAGCATAATGCGATTTTTTTCATCTTCCCACCTGCCTTTCTTAATAAAATGTTATTTTAAAATCTGAAGTATAAAAACGGATTGTAAGAATCTCCTACCATAAGCATAATGGAGACCACAAGCATTACCGCTACAGAAATCACCTCTGCCGCCGCCAGCAGACGGTGATGTTTTTTTGCGTTTTTAAGCCTTTGGGTGATTTTTCTTGGCAGAGCAGTGGAAAACAGCACCGCCAAGACCCACAGGGCAAGGTTTGAATAAAGGAGAAATCCCGAATAGCCATTGGCAACGCCTGCGGGGGAATAAACAAGGTTTAAAAGGTATGCCGCCATATCCCGAAAGCTTTCGTTGGCAAAAATAACCCAGCCCACAACCACCAACAGCATTGTGTATATATGGCTAAAAGCTCCCCCCAGCTTTTGAAGCAGTTTCAGCAAAAACAATTTTTCAAAAATAAGTATTATCCCGAAATAAAGTCCCCAGCAAAGGAAATTCCAAGCCGCGCCATGCCAAAGACCCGTTAGCGCCCAGACAATAAGAATGTTTAAAAGCTGTCGGCGGATTCCGCGCCTGTTGCCCCCTAAGGGTATGTAAACATATTCCTTAAACCAACTGCTAAGAGTGATGTGCCAGCGGCGCCAGAATTCGGTTATACTTTTTGAAATGTAGGGTAAATCAAAATTTTCGGGGAAGCGGAAGCCCAACATTTTGCCCATACCGATTGCCATATCGCTATAGCCCGAAAAGTCGAAATATATATGAAATGTAAAGGCAAGGGCACCTATCCAAGCGGTGGCTACGGGGGGCTGGGGCATAAGGCTTACCTCCTCCCAAAGGGCGCCAAGATTGTTGGCTATTATCACCTTTTTGGCAAGTCCGCAGGCAAACCGCGACACACCCGACGAAAACTCCAAAAGTGTTTCCCGACGATAACTCAGCTCTTTTTCCACATCTATATACCTTACAATAGGCCCTGCTATAAGCTGTGGGAACATTGTTACATAAGCGGCAAAGTCTACAAAATTTTTCTGCACCGAGCACCTACCCCGATATACATCTATTACATAAGACAAGGTTTGGAAGGTGTAAAAGGAAATTCCTATAGGCAGAGTGATATCCAACAGCGGTATACCGGTGCGCAACAGACTGTTTACGTTAGATAAAATC
>JAZNRT010000015.1:0-26302 GCA_045590875.1 Acutalibacteraceae bacterium | reverse complement strand
GCTTAAGAAGGCATTGAATATAAAAATAAACTATGCTATAATCCTTGCCAGAGGTGACAAAAATGTCCGTTGTAACAAATCCAACCCATATGTACGAGCCCAACCCCTTAGCCTGCGGGCAGGCGGTGCTGGCAATGCTTTCCGGAAAGACTTATAAGCAAATTGTTGATATAGTAAAAACCGAGAGAGAAACCACCCTTAAAGATATGAAATCCGCCCTTAGTTTGCTTGAAATTTCATATAACGACGAACGCAGATTAGTGCAGAATGTTAATGAGCTTCCCTCTATAGCGCTTCTTAGCCTTGAAACCCCGAAATGTTGGCATTGGTCGCTGTATTTTGAGGGTACCGTTTACGACCCCGAATATGGAATTTTAAAGGATTTTCCACCCTCAAACAGAAGATATTATTGGGAAATATACAAATAAATGACCGCGTATGCTCAATGGTGTTCAGAGCCTACGCGGTTTTTGTGTTATCTTAGGGCAAAGAGGTTACCCTAGAGTTTAAATTGAATTTTCACTCCACCGAAAGGTAAATTTCTTTAAGCTTTTCGGCAGTTTCCTTTATATCATAACCTGCGGCACGAAGCGCATCATCCTGATTAGTGCGATTGAAGCACTCGCAGGTGTTAAGTATCATATCTGCCCATATTTCAGCAGGCTGACTAAGGCTTAGCCACTTAATGGAATCGGTTATTTCAAGCTCGCTGTCTATAGTATCCGAAACAAACAAGGGCAATCCCGATGCCTGCGCTTCAATTGCTGCGACGGGCAAATCCTCGGCAAAAGATGGCAAAACAAAGGCATCCATAGCCTGATAATATTCGTTAATATTATTTTGCGCGCCCATAAACATAACCGAATCTAATATGCCCAGCTTTTGCGCTTTTTGCCGAACATCAGCCATAAGCGGACCTGTGCCTACAAGCATAAGCACGGAATTTGGCTGACGCTCGTGAATAATTTTAAATACATCAAGAAGAAAATCGTGATTTTTTCTGCGGGAAAATTTACCAACATGGCCCACAACAAATTTACCGCTTAAAGAAAGACGCTTTTCTATTTCACTGCGCTTGTCAGGATTAAAGGAAAAATCAGAAATATCTATGCCGTTCTTTAAAATGGGCACCTCGTGGTTTCGGCAATAATTTTTACCAAACATCCATTCAGCCGCAGGCTCAGAGGAAGCGAATGCGGTTGTCATATACCTATCCATTTTGCCTCGGTTAAAAAAGCTTACAATATCCGCAAGCACACCCGCAGTAGACTTGGTGTTGTGAGCGTGGGCAATAACCATAGGCACCCGCAAATGGTGGCCTATAACAAAAGGAGTTATATCCGCGCTGGAGTTCTTATTTACGTGGATAATATGATAATCGTTTTCTTTAATAAGTTTTTTAAGTGCGTAATAATATGCAATAAAGTTCTTTTGTGATGGCAGTTTGTAAACCTTAGCGCCTGAATCCAAAAATTCCTGCTTATATACAGGGCAGTCGTAGGTAGTAACGAAATCAAACTGAATTTCGTTATGGTCGAACTGCTTATACAGATTACGGAGCAGAGTTTCTATTCCACCTATATTATCACTCAAGCTGAATTGCAAAACTTTAATAGGTTTACTCATTCAGTTTACCGTCCCTTTTCGGTACTTTTTATGTGCCTTTGATAACCAAATTGGTTTTCTGTTACATACATTGTACTACATCTATACAAAATAATCCAGTACTTTTTTGTAAACAATTGGAAGCTAAGGCAAATCTATACACCCTTTGCCGCCATTCGTATTTTATACCTTTTAATGAGGTTTGTCAATAAAGTGACTCTTTTTGGCAAAACATTGCGGGTTTATGCTAATTAAAACTTGCAATTTATATTTATATATGTTAATATATTTAAGTTACATAGCAGTTTATCAAAAGGAGGATGTGCAAATGTATAAAAGCATATCACCAAATCTTAATTTTGTAGAACAGGAAAAGGAAATTGCCGAATTCTGGGAAAAGGAAGAAATATTCAAGGCGAGTATTGAATCCCGCGCCAAGGGCGAGCCCTATGTGTTTTACGATGGCCCACCCACCGCCAACGGCAAACCCCACATTGGTCACGTGCTGACCCGTGTTATTAAGGATATGATTCCCCGTTACCGCACAATGAAGGGGAATATGGTACCCAGAAAAGCGGGTTGGGATACCCACGGTCTGCCAGTTGAATTAGAGGTTGAAAAGCTCTTAGGGCTCGATGGCAAGGAGCAGATTGAGGGCTATGGTATTGCGCCATTTATTGATCACTGTAAGGAAAGTGTTTGGAAATACAAGGGAATGTGGGAGGATTTCTCCCGTACTGTTGGCTTCTGGGCTGATATGGACGACCCTTATGTTACCTATCACAACAATTTTATTGAATCGGAATGGTGGGCATTAAAGCAGATTTATGACAAGGGACTACTATACAAGGGCTTTAAAATTGTGCCCTACTGCCCCCGTTGCGGCACACCTCTTTCTTCTCACGAGGTAGCTCAGGGCTATAAAACCGTTAAAGAGCGTTCAGCAGTTGTTCGTTTCAAGGTTGTGGGTGAAGATGCCTACTTCCTCGCCTGGACCACCACACCTTGGACTTTGCCTTCTAACGTGGCACTTTGTGTAAACCCCACCGACGAATACTGCAAGGTTAAGGCTGCCGACGGCTACACCTACTATATGGCTGTGGCTCTGCTTGACAAGGTTCTCGGCAAGCTTGCAACCGATGACACCGCTGCTTATGAAATCTTAGAAAAGTTCAGCGGTAAGGATTTGGAATATAAAGAATACGAACCCCTATTCGACTTTGTAAAGCCTGTTTGCGAAAAGCAGAATAAAAAGGGTCATTACATCACCTGTGACAGCTATGTTACAATGTCCGACGGTACGGGTATTGTTCATATTGCTCCCGCCTTCGGTGAAGACGATGCTAACGTAGGCAGAAAATACGATTTACCCTTTGTTCAGTTTGTTAACGGCAAGGGCGATTTAACAGAAGAAACACCCTATGCCGGTGTGTTCGTTAAAAATGCCGACCCCTTGGTTCTTACAGACCTTGAAAAAGAGGGCTTACTGTTCGACGCTCCTAAGTTTGAGCACGAATATCCCCACTGTTGGCGCTGTGACACTCCCCTTATTTACTACGCAAGGGAAAGCTGGTTTATTAAAATGACCGCCGTGCGTGAGGATTTGATACGCAACAATAACACCATAAATTGGATACCTGAAAGCATTGGTAAAGGTCGTTTCGGCGACTGGCTGCAAAATGTTCAGGATTGGGGTATTTCCCGTAACCGTTATTGGGGTACTCCTCTTAATATTTGGGAATGTGACTGTGGCTATCGTCATTCAATAGGCAGTATTGAAGAACTGAAGTCTATGTCCGACAACTGCCCCGATGATATAGAGCTCCACCGTCCATACATTGATGAGGTTCTGCTGAACTGTCCCAAATGCGGCGGCAAGTGCAAACGTGTTGACGAGGTTATCGACTGCTGGTTCGATTCAGGTGCTATGCCCTTTGCACAGCACCACTATCCCTTTGAAAATAAAGAGCTGTTTGAATCCCAGTTCCCCGCAGACTTTATTTCCGAAGCGGTTGACCAGACTCGCGGTTGGTTCTACTCACTACTTGCAATTTCTACCCTTATATTCAATAAGGCTCCTTATAAAAATGTTATTGTTCTCGGCCACGTTCAGGACGAGAACGGTCAGAAAATGTCTAAATCCAAGGGCAACGCAGTTGACCCGATGGAGGCACTTAAGACCTACGGTGCAGATGCTATTCGTTGGTATTTCTACACTAACTCTGCCCCATGGTTGCCCAACCGTTTTCACGGCAGAGCCGTTACCGAGGGTCAGCGCAAGTTTATGGGCACCCTTTGGAACACCTACGCTTTCTATGTGCTTTATGCGAATATAGATAAGTTCAATCCTTTAGAGCATACTCTCGACGAATCCAAAATGACTGTTATGGACAAATGGCTTATGTCCAGACTTAATTCAATGGTAAATACCGTAGACACCGCTCTATCCAATTACAGAATTCCCGAAGCCGCAAGGGCTTTGCAGGATTTCACCGACGAAATGTCTAACTGGTATGTTCGCCGAGGCAGAGAAAGGTATTGGGTGCAGGAGTTAACCGACGATAAAATCGTGGCATATATGACCCTTTACAAAGCGTTGGTTACCACCGCTAAAGCTGCCGCACCTATGATACCATTTATGGCAGAAAGTATTTACCTCAACCTTGTGAAATCCATTGACGACAGCGCACCTAAGAGCGTTCATCTTTGCGATTTCCCTGAAGTAGACCAAGCCGCTATTGATGCCGACCTTGAATATAATATGGAAAAGGTATTGGGCATTGTTGTTCTCGGCCGTGCCGCAAGAAATGGTGCAAACCGCAAAAACCGCCAGCCACTTTCTACAATGTATGTGGAAAGTGACCACGAGTTAGGTGGAGAATATGTGGAAATTATCAAGGATGAGCTTAATGTAAAGAACGTTGAGTTCAAGGAATCTTTAGGTGATTTCGTATCATATGTATTTAAGCCTCAGCTTAAAACTGTTGGTCCAAAATACGGCAAACAGTTAAATGAAATCCGTACCGCTCTTGCCGAAATTGACGGCTCCTCTGCAAAAGCAGAATTAGATCGCAACGGCAGTATAAAATTAGAGCTGCCCGGCGGCACTGTTATTCTTGAGACTGAGGATTTACTCATAAGCACCGCTCAAAAGGAAGGCTTCTACACCCTTTCTGAGCGCAGTGTAACTGTTGCTATTGACACCGTGCTCACCCCCGACCTTATTGACGAGGGTTTTGTGCGTGAAATCATCAGCAAAATTCAAACAATGCGTAAAGAGGCTGACTTTAACGTTATGGACCACATAAAGGTTACTGTTAAGGCAGGCGAAAAAATTGCAGATTTAATCGCAAGAAAGCCTCAGGATATTATGAGCGACACCCTCGCAGAGTCCATTACGGTTGCCGAGCCCTCTGGCTTCTGCAAGGAATGGGACATCAACGGCGAAGCCGTTACTATCGGGGTTGAAAAGCTTTAAAACTAAAAAATTTAAATACCACAAATTTAACCCGCTATGGAAGCGTCTAGTCTCCATAGTGTAGGGTTGCTAAGGACAGTAAAAAAGATGCGCGAAAATTTCGTGCATCTTTTACTTTTGTCTTATGTCGTAACAAGCAGGGAACTTGTACGGCAAGTTCCCTGCTTGTTAGGAAAACCTAAAACCCTTTAACCAGTCTCAAGAAAAGTGATATTGTGAGACAGGTCTCACAGTTATATTTTGCCTAACGGCAAAGTGTTATTAAAACTCATCGGTTTTAGTGATATTTTATTAGCCCATAAACTGCCGAAGGCAATATCACTCGGCGTTAGCCAAATATCACTGCGAAGCAATATCACTCGCCGTAAGGCGAATAAAACTAGCCAAGTGTCCTTAAGAACACTTGGCTATAGCGGGTATTTTTTATAATCATTTATCAGTTGTTCTTATCATACGTTCTTTCACTTATTATATATCTAGGTCTTGCTTTAACCTCTAAATATATCTTCCCGATATATTCGCCTATAACACCTAGACATACCAAATGAATACCGCCAATAAAACAGATAATACATATGGTACTTGTCCAACCGCTCACAGTATCACCCACAATATAGGTTATAAGTGCCCATATAGCACCTATTATGCTTAAAATAGCCATCGCTATACCAAGGGAAGTAATCATTCTGATGGGCTTGATGCTAAGGCTGGTAATTCCGTTCATAGCAAGCGCCAGCATTTTGCGGAGAGGATAGTGGGATTCTCCTGCCAGTCGCTCATTTCTTTCATAAGACACCTCAGTGCTTTTGAAGCCAACCAAGGGCACCATACCCCTCAAAAACAGATTAACCTCTTTGAAATTTGCAAATTCTTCTAAAACCTTTGAAGAAATCAAACGGTAATCAGCGTGGTTATACACTGTTT
This sequence comes from Acutalibacteraceae bacterium, assembly GCA_045590875.1. Taxonomy (GTDB): domain Bacteria; phylum Bacillota; class Clostridia; order Oscillospirales; family Acutalibacteraceae; genus UMGS1532. Next base: position 20,295 of record JAZNRT010000015.1, on the reverse strand, counting down.
CCACTCCCATTGCGTTCATGAATTTATAAAAGGTTTCAGCGGTAAATCGCTTAAAAAAAGTGTCGGTATCTCTTTTGCTTCTAACACCGTAAACCACCTCATAGCCATTATGATATTGGTCGACCATTTCTTCCATAGCGCCTATATCATCCTGACCGTCGCAGTCGATGGATATTGTAATATCCGCCATATCTTTGGCTTCCATAAGGCCGGCTAATACTGCATTTTGATGTCCTCTGTTACGGCTTTGAGAAATACCGATAAAATGCTCATTCGCCTTCGCTAAATCACAAACGATATTCCAAGTGTCATCGCGACTGCCGTCGTTTACAAACATTATTCTGCTCTTATCGCTTATTTTGCCTTTGGTTATCATATCTGTAAGCTTTTCTAAAAAAAGCTTAGAAGTGATTGGCAAAACCTCTTGTTCGTTATAACAGGGTATTACTACATAAAGCTTAGTATCCATACTCTTTTTTCCTTTAACTTTGGTTTAATATCTGTTAATTTCTATGCCCGCCAGCCATCGAGTTCTGCATTTTGCAGGGCGGTTATTGTTTTTTTACGAAGCACGTCGTAGTCCTTTTCCAGAGTGCGAATCAGATCTTTTATCCGTTGCCTTTCGGTATTGCCATCGGCAGGACAGTTGGATTTGCAAACAGGTAAATTAGCACTTCTCACCGCGTGGGTCACATCCTTTTCAAAGGAATAAACCATTGGCCTTATCATAGTTATATCCTTGCGGGAAAGGTAGGTAACGGGGCTGAAACAACCAATACTGCCACCTCGAAGCAGATTGATAAAAAAGGTTTCAACTGCATCGTCTAAATGATGACCTAAAGCTATTTTATTGCAGCCCATTTCCTTTGCGGCATCGTGCAATGCGCCGCGACGCATTCTGGCACAAAGGCTGCAGGGATTCTCCTCACGTCGCACATCGAAAATTATCTCGCCAATCTGAGTGTACTTTACAGTATAGGGTACTCTTAGCCTATGGCAAAGCTCGGCAATCTCAGAAAAATCCGTGGGCACTCCGCCGAAATTCATATTAAGTGATAGAGCGTGCACCTCAAACTTCCAAGGCAGAAATCTGCGCATATTGGCAAGAGCTGCAAGCAACGCTACCGAATCCTTACCTCCCGAAACACAAACGCAAATTTTATCCCCGTCTTCTATCATTTTATAGTGCTCAATACAGGAACGCATTTGGCTCATTAGTCTTCTCATATTTAAATTTTCTCCAAAGACTTCGCAAGAAAAGCCTTGGTTTTAGGGCTTTTGGGGTTATCAAACACCTCTTGGGGAGTTCCTTCTTCTTCAATTACACCGTCTGCCATAAATATAACCTTATCCGAAACATTTCTCGCGAATTCCATTTCGTGGGTTACTATTATCATAGTGGTATTATCGTTTTTTAGCTCCTTAATAACACGCAAAACCTCGCCTGTAAGCTCGGGGTCGAGGGCAGATGTGGGCTCATCAAAGCAAAGTATATCGGGGTGAAGTGCAAGTGCACGGGCTATTGCTACACGCTGCTGCTGACCTCCCGAAAGCTGACAGGGATAGTTATCTATCTTCTCGGTTAAACCTACTCTGCTTAATAATTCCCGCGCGGTTTTTTCAATTTCCTCAGCCGTTCCTTTCTTTTGAAGAGAAGGTGCTAGGGTTATATTTTTTAGCACCGAATACTGGGGAAACAGGTTAAAGGACTGAAAAACAAGTCCGAAATGCAAACGGTTTTCCCTAATTTCTTCCTCGGTTAATTTCTTTACATTTTCAGCATTAAATATACATTTATCGCCAATTGAAATAGTACCGATTTCGGGGGTTTCCAAAAAATTAAGGCATCTGAGTAGTGTGGTTTTTCCGCTACCTGAAGAACCGATTATGGAAATAACCTCACCCTTTTCCAGAGAAAAGCTTATACCCTTTAAAACATCCACCTTGCCAAAGCTCTTTTTAATGTTTTTTACTTCTAATATAGGCACTTTGCTTCCCCCTTAGTTTTTATAATAATCCAACTTCTTCTCGATATACCCGAAAAGAAGGGTTAATGCGCCACAGAATACAAGGAAATATGCTCCGGTAAAGAACAAAGGCCATATTAGTCCTTTTCCCGAAAAGCGCTCTGCTTCCATTAGTATTTCGGAAACGGCAATTACCCTGGCTAAAGAAGTATCTTTAACCAAGGTGATTATTTCATTACTCATGGGTGGCATTATTCTTTTTACCACCTGCATTAAAATAACTTTAAAGAATATTTGAGTTTTAGTTAAGCCTAAAACTTGACCTGCTTCATATTGCCCCTTTTGTATACTCTCTATTCCACCACGGAAAATTTCCGAAAAATAGCAAGAATAGTTTATAACAAAAGCTATAAGTGCTGCCAACATTCTATCTCGCATAGGCATATTAAAAACCAAGCCGGGTACATAGAATACTATAAATAACTGCAGCATTAAGGGAGTACCCCTTATAATCCAAACAAAAACCTTTACCAAATAGCTTATAGGTTTAATTTTAGACATTGACCCAAAACTTATTATAAGTCCCAACGGAATAGAAAAAAGCAGGGTTTCGAAAAACAGCCTGCAATTCTCTAAAAATCCTCCAGCGAGACTTAATACAACCTGCTGAAAAGACATTATATTATTAACCTCGCAATTTCTTATTTACCATTTACAACCTTAACCTGCTTGTTGGCCATGTAAGGAATAGAGATACTCATAGCTTCTTCTCTTTCGGGTGTAATGGTCATGCCGTTCCAAATACAGTCGATATTTCCTGATTCGAGCTCGGTTTCTTTAGAATCCCAGTTGATTTCCTGGAACTTTGCTTTAACGCCAAGCTTTTCGCAAACTGCTTCAGCAAACTCGGTTTCAAAACCAACAAGCTTGCCGTCGTCGTTCTTATAGTTCATGGGAGCAAAATAGGTTATACCAATAACAAGCTCTCCTTTGTCCATTATCTTTTTATAATCGGAATCTTTGCCTGCCTGCTTGAAAGCTTCAGTATCTTTATCGGCCTTCAAAAGTTCTTCGAGCTTATATTCTTTGGCTATTTTCTCCAACTCGCCGTTAGCTTTTAATTCGCGGATAATTTCATTTACCTTAGCAGTAAGGTCTGAACCTTTTCTAAAAGCAATACCATATTCTTCGGGAGCGTAACCATCGCCTTCTACAACCAGATTTTCAAAGTCGGTTCCTTTACCGATAGAACCGATAGACATAACATAGTCTACAACAGCAACGTCGGCTGCACCGGCATTAACTTCCATAAGAGCTTTGGTCTGTTTGTCAACTGCTGTGTACTCGTAATCTTTGAACTCTTTGTTTTCTTTAATTACGATTTCGCCTGCAGATTCCTTTTCAGCAACAACAATTTTCTTTACTTCTTTTTTGCCGCAGCCTGCGAAACAGAAAGCAACTGTTGCAAGTGCGAGCACAAGTGCTAATAATTTTTTCATAATATTTTCCTCCGTTCGCGGTGCTTACCGCTTTTAGTATGTTAGCATTTTAACACTTTATCACGCTAAAGTCAATACCTTTTCCCATTTTATTTTAAATATTTTTTAATTAGGGTAACTAGAGTTGTACACATTGCGGTTCCTCTCGATACCCTAAGAAAAAAATATGGAAGAAATTTTAAGTTTTCTCTTTTATTTCCCAATAATGTTTGATATAATATAATATGTATTATTATGTAGAGGTATTTACTTATGTTTGCGGATATAGACGGACTTAAAATAAATTACATCGACGAGGGCGAGGGTGAGCCTGTATTGTTGCTTCACGGTTGGGGCTCCTCCATAAAACCTTGGGCGGCTATTATGGGCGGATTTTCGGGAAAACGCGTAATTGCTCTTGACCTGCCAGGATGCGGCGAGAGTGACATTTTAAAAACCGAATGGGAGCTTGAGGATTATTGCGATTTTATAAATAAATTCTTAGCTAAGCTCGGTGTTCCAACCCCCATTATCTGCGGCCATTCTCACGGCGGAAGAATTGCTATTAAAATGGTGGCAGAGGGTATGATAACTCCTCCCAAGCTGATTCTTTTCGACAGTGCCGGTATACCATCTAAAAAAACTTTAAAGAAAAAAATTAAAATTTACACCTTTAAAGCTATTAAAAATATACTTTCGTTGCCTCTTATAAAAAACTACACAGAGGACCTGCTAAACAAGGCGCGCAGCTTTTTCGGCTCTGCCGACTATAAAAGCGCACCTGAGGTTATGCGAAAAACAATGGTAAGGGTTGTGAACCGAGATTTGAGGCCTATAATGCCCAATATCAAATGTCCTACCCTGCTTATATGGGGCGAAAATGACACCGATACCCCCCTTTGCGATGCAAAATATATGGAAAGCCATATTCCCGATTGTGGGTTGTGTGTTATAAAGGGGGCGGGTCACTTTTCATTTATCCAGCGCCCATATGAGGTTATTGCAATTTTAAAAAGTTTCTTGTCTTAGGAGATATTTTTATGTTTATAACATTGGCAGAGCTTATAGTTGTTGCCCTCGGCGGCATCTTTGCATTCACAAGGCAGGCGCAAATGCTTCAGCAGAACTCATATTTTGCCTCTCGCTATCTGAAATGGCTTAAAGAAGAGCTGACCGTCGGAAAAATCGTTATTAACACAGTGCTTTTGGTTGCAGCCATTGCTCTTTTTATATTAAATGGCTACTTAATGCTGATTTTTGCAGTGATTATTACTCTTGGCCGTGTTTTAAGGGCTAAAGCTTTACAAAAAAAATCCATTAAGCCCTTGGTATACACCCAAAGGGTAAAACGGCAATATATTACACTCTGCGCCATGTTTTCCCTGCTTATATTGTTAGAATTGATATTCCCCATTTCTATATTTGGGGCTGTTGCTATTGCCTTGGCATTTTTGCCATACCTTTCGGTGCTGATTGTTCGCTTTATAAATGCACCTTTAGAAAATGCTATTACCGCTTGGTATATAAACGATGCTAAAAAAATGCTGAAAAGCCACACCAATCTTAAGGTTATAGGAATTACAGGTAGCTACGGTAAAACCAGCACAAAGTATATATTAGCCTCTCTCTTAGAACAAAAATACAATGTGCTTTATACCCCCGCTAGTTTTAACACACCCTTGGGTGTTGTACGTACGGTTCGGGAAAATTTACGCCCTGAAACACAAATTTTCATTTCTGAAATGGGTGCTAAAAACATTGGTGATATCAAGGAAATTTGCGATATTGTTAACCCCGACCTTGGTATTATAACCTCGGTGGGTCCTCAGCACTTAGACACCTTCCGCACCGTTCAAAATGTATCTGCAACAAAATTTGAGCTTGCAGACGCCGTAAAAAACAAGGGTGGCAGAGTTTTCCTTAATACCGATAATGAATATATAAAAGAAAAGTTTCAGAACTACAACAGCATTAGCTATGGTGAAAAGGGTGATGTTTACTTTAAAAACGTAAGCTATTCACCGCGGGGCGCTGAATTTGATATTGTTTATTCGGACGGTGAAATTCACATAACAACAAAGCTTTTAGGTTTACATTTTGTTTCCAATATCACCGCAGCGGCGGCAGTAGCATTGGAATTAGGTGTTAAGCCCGTGGATATAGCCTTTGCAGCGGCAAGGCTCAAGCCCGTTAGCCACCGTTTGGAATTAAAGCCCTTTATAGGTGGTGCCTGCCTTTTAGACGATGCCTACAATGCTAATCCCGTTGGCTGTATAGAAGCCGTTAATGTGTTAGGTCAGTTTGAGGGCTTTAGAAAGGTTATTGTAACTCCCGGACTTGTTGAGCTTGGTGAAAAGGAATATGAATATAACTACAATTTAGGTGCAACAGCCGCCGAAACCTGTGACGTGATAATACTTGTTGGTAAAATGCGGGCTGTTCCTTTGGAGAAAGCCGCTAAAGACAAAGGTTTCGGTGGGGAATTGCATATAGTTACCAGCTTTGCGGAGGCTATGCAAATACTTAAAGGCATCTGCAACAACCAAACGGTTGTGCTTATTGAAAACGATTTGCCAGATAATTATTCCAAATAAAAGAGGTCTTGCTTTATGAAAACTAATATAGGTGTATTCTTCGGCGGTTCATCGGTTGAGCATGAGGTTTCAATAATCTCTGCAGTTCAGGCTATGAACTATATAAACCGTGAAAAATATAATGTGGTGCCTGTTTATATCACCAAGAAGGGTGAAATGTACTGCGGTGACGGTCTGCTTGAAATTGAGAATTTCAAGGATATTCCCGCCCTACTTAAAAATTGCCGCCGAGTTACCTTTGCGGTTGAAAATGATGCCTGTGTTATGAAAAATTTAAAGTCGGGTGTTTTTTCAAAATCAAAGGATGTTACCATAAGCGTTGCCTTTCCGATAGTGCACGGCACCAACTGTGAAGACGGCTCTTTGCAGGGCTTCTTTGAAAGCATTCGTCTGCCCTACATTGGCTGTGACGTTTGTTCAAGTGCCGTTGGTATGGATAAAGCTTTTTTTAAAAATGTTATTGAGGCGGCAGGTCTACCAACACTGCCTGCAGTAACCCTGCGCGCCCGCGAATGGTACGAAAACCGCAGCGGTGCAATAGAACAAATTCAAAAAATTGAATATCCTCTTATTGTGAAGCCCGCAAATCTTGGCTCAAGCGTTGGCATAAGCAAGGTTAAAGCCCCTGAGGATTTAGATGGCGCTATGGAGCTTGCTTGTAGCTTTGCGGAAAAAATACTTATTGAACATGCCATCGAAAATCTTCGTGAAATAAACTGCTCTGTGCTAGGAGATGCCGACGATTGCGAGGCATCGGTATGCGAAGAGCCCTTTATGAACGATGAGATTTTATCTTACGAGGATAAGTATATGAGTGGCGGTAAAGGCGGCTCAAAGGGTATGGCTTCCGTACAAAGAAAATGCCCTGCCGAAATATCGGAAGAAAAGGCAGATGAAATCAGAGAAATTTCCAAAAAGGTGTTTAAAGCCTTGGGCTGTAGCGGTGTTTCAAGAATAGATTACCTTATGGATACTGCTGACGGTGATAAGGTTTATGTTAACGAAATAAATACTATCCCAGGCTCTTTAGCCTTTTATTTGTGGGAAGCAAGCGGCATTAAATACACCGATATGATAGATAGACTTGTTGAAATCGCCTTTAAGCGCGCCCGCATTAAAAACGACAGTATGTTCACAATAGACACTAACCTACTTTCGGGTGTCACCTCCTTCGGTGCAAAGGGAGCCAAAGGCGCAAAATCCATATAAACTATAAGGGGTTATACTTTGACTGAATTATTATTAAAAATTTTTATAAAAGATTATACCAACACAACCAATAACGAAATTCGGGATAAATATATTTCCCTCGGTAGTATCACAGGAATTGCTGCTAATATATTGCTATTCGTTATAAAAGGTATTCTGGGTTTAATTTCAGGCTCGGTTTCAATTATTGCCGACGCCTTTAACAATCTTGCCGACATAGGTTCAGCATTGGTAACATTGCTAGGCTTCAAGCTTTCTAAAAAACCTGCGGATACCGATCACCCATTTGGTCACGGAAGAATTGAATATATGTCCGCTTTTGTGGTGTCACTGCTTATTCTATTGGTTGGTTTTGAACTGCTTAAATCTTCCGTTATGAAGCTTATAAATCCTGAGCCGATTAACGTTACAGTAGTTACAATAATAGGTCTTGGCATATCTATACTAATAAAATTTTGGATGAACTTATTCAGCCGTAAGTTAGGCAAAGAAATCAACTCCGCATCCTTAAAGGCGACTGCTCAGGACAGCCTAAACGACTGCATATCTACCGGCGCGGTGCTTATTACAGTGCTTTTAGCCAGATTTTTTAATATAAATCTTGATTCAATAATGGGTATTTTGGTGGCTATATTTATACTTTGGTCAGGCTATAACACCGCCCGTGAAACCCTTAGTCCGCTATTAGGTGAGCCGCCGGAAGAAGAGCTTATAGACGCAATAGAAAAACATATCCTCAGCTATGCTGATTTCAGTGGAATTCACGATTTAATTGTACATAACTACGGACCCGGCAGACAGTTTGCTTCGGTTCATGTTGAGGTGCCGGAAAACATTAACATAGTTCTTTGTCACGAGCTTATAGATTGCTGTGAGATGGAGATAAAAAGAGATTTAGGCATTGATATAGTGTTGCATATGGATCCTATTGCCACAGATAACGAAACTATCAACAAAGCTCGCAAGCAGGTTATAGAAATAGTAAATAAGCTGAATTCTGATATGAGCATTCACGATTTTAGAATGGTTGAGGGAGAAAATCACACCAATTTGATTTTTGATATTGTGGTGCCGGCAGGATACAGCGAAAGCGATGGTATGATAAAAAAGAAGATTACAGAAGCCGTTAAGTCAATAGATGAAAAATATTTTTGTGTTATAACCGTTGATAAAGATTTTACCGGCAGAAATTAAAGGTAAGGAGGAATAATTAGTGTTTGATTTATGTGTAATCGGCGGTGGTGCTGCAGGTATGGCTTCGGCAATTTGCTTCAAAAAGCTTCGCCCCAATGCTTCGGTTGCGATTTTTGAGCGCCTTGACCGAGTAGGAAAAAAATTGAGTATTACCGGAAACAGCCGTTGCAACATAACAAACACCAACATTTCCGAAAAAAACTATCACGGTGCCAATCCCCGTTTTGCATTACCCGCACTTGAAGCCTTTGACTATGAAAAAACAAAGGCTTTTTTTGCCGATTTAGGTGTGCTTTTTAAGGAGGAAAAAGAGGGCAAAGTTTATCCCTATTCAATGCAGGCTTCGTCGGTTGTAGATGCGCTGAGATTTGGCTTGGAAAGGCTGGGAGTAACTGTTATTCCCAACACAGAAATCACCGCCGTAAAACACCATGAAAATAACTTTAGATTGATATCTCAAAGCAAGGATTACTTCTGCCGCACAGTAATAGTTGCGGCAGGTGGCAAGGCAGGCGGTAAAATTGCCTGTGAACGAGGTTATGCAATTTTAGAAAATTTGGGACACAAATCCACCCCCCTCGCCCCCGCTATTGTTCAGGTTAAAACCGACACAACTTACACAAAACAACTAAAGGGTGTAAAGGTTAATGCCACCGTAAAGGTTGGCGAAAAATCCGACATTGGCGAGGTGCTTTTCTGCGACTACGGTCTTTCAGGACCGCCCATACTTCAGCTCTCGCGATATATGAAAAATGGAGACAAAATACTGCTTGATTTAATGCCCGAATACACCGAGGACAAGCTTTGCGAAATTATAGAAGCAAGAGTCAATATGCTAAACACCACCTGTGCCGAGTTCTTTTGCGGTATGCTTCAGAAACGCTTGGGTCAGGTTGTGCTTAAAATGTGCGGTTTTTCGGTTAATGACAATGCAGCTTTCTCTACCGCAGATATTCACAAAATTGCCCACACACTAAAAAATATGGAGTTCATCTTTTTTGATACAAACGGCTTTGCAAACGCTCAGGTGACCCATGGTGGCATCGAAACACAAGCTTTTGACCCAGACACCTTGATGAGCAAAAAAAGAGCGGGGCTGTTTGCCTGCGGCGAGGTGTTGGATATAGACGGCGACTGCGGTGGATATAATCTGCAATGGGCTTGGTCGTCGGGCGCCACCTCGGCCAAAGGCGCTGCGGATTACTTGGAGGGTATAAATGCTACTGATAAGTAATGTAAAAATACCTTCAGGGTTTAATTTCGAAAACCTAGCGCCAATTTGTGGTGAGGCTTTACAAATAGACCCCTCGCTGGTTAAAACCGCCTCGCTTCACCGCCGTTCAATTGATGCGCGGCGCAAGTCCGACGTGCATTTTATATGCTCGTTTTTGGTGGAAATAGAGAATGAATCTGAATATCTATCTCGCTGTAACATTCCTAATATCAGCCCCTATAGCAAAAAGGAATACAGTTTCTTTTGCGGGCATTCCGCACCGAAGGTTAAACCCATTGTGGTAGGCTTTGGACCTGCAGGAATGTTTGCGGCGCTGACTTTAAGCCGTGCGGGGTTCTGCCCCATTGTGATCGAAAGAGGCGGCGATGTTGAAAGCCGCAAAAAAAGTGTTGAATTTTTTTGGAAAAACGGAAAACTAGACATCAATTCTAATATTCAATTTGGAGAAGGCGGTGCGGGCACCTTTTCCGACGGAAAACTGACAACAGGTATTAAAGATATTCGCTGCCGCGCTGTTTTAAAGGAATTCGTAAGGCATGGTGCGGACAGCAACATATTATACGATGCCAAGCCGCATATTGGCACCGATGTGCTCTGTAAAATAGTAAAATCTATAAGAGAAGAAATAATTTCTCTGGGCGGCGAAATTCACTTTAACACTTCCCTGCTAAGGCTTGAGGAATGTAACGGTAAGGTGTGCTGCGCAGTGATTAAACAGGGTGAAAAGGAAACGGAAATTCCTACCGAACATATAATTTTAGCCATAGGTCACTCGGCAAGAGACACCTTTTTAATGCTTAAAAATCAGGGTATTTATATGGAGAGAAAACCCTTTGCGGTTGGTGCCCGAATAGAGCACAAGCAATCGCATATTGATAAGGCACAGTTGGGAAGCTTTGCAAAATGCCCCGAATTCACCCCAATGGATTACAAGCTTTCCCATCACCTGAAAAACGGGCGGGGAGTTTACACCTTTTGTATGTGTCCGGGCGGAATTGTGGTTAATGCCGCTAGCGAGGAAAATGCCATTGTTACCAATGGTATGAGTTACAGCGATCGCGGAAAGTCAAATGCCAACAGTGCACTGCTGGTTGGGGTGAATCCCGATGATTTCAAGAGTGACGACGTGCTGGCAGGCGTGGAATTCCAACGGGAAATTGAGAGGCGGGCGTACAGTGTGAGCAATTCCTACCGCGCCCCTGCACAAATGGTTGGAGATTTTCTCAATGGTATTCCATCTAAGGGCTTTGGCGAGATTATGCCAAGCTTTCCCACAGGTGTTGTGGCAGGTAATTTAGATGATGTTCTGCCGAAATTTGTTACCGATGCTATGAGGGAAGGAATTTATGTATTCAACCGCAAGCTATCCGGCTTTGCTACAGCAGACGCTGTGCTAACAGCCCCCGAAACCAGAAGCTCGTCGCCTGTGCGAATTGTGCGTTCTAACACGCTTCATTCGTCAATTGAAGGACTTATCCCCTGCGGAGAGGGTGCAGGCTACGCAGGCGGAATTATGTCTGCAGCGGTAGATGGAATTAAATGTGCCGAAGCTATTATTGAAAGGTTCTAATTATAATGTTCATAAATAATTTATTAACGGTTGCAGAACAGGTTTTTATACTTTTTTTGCTTATGCTGGTGGGCTTTATATCAAATAAAACCAAGATATTGAACGACGAAACTGTTAAAAAAATGTCCACCTTTTGCCTCTACTTTGCCACCCCTGCTGTAATAATAAAATCATTTATTATGGATTTTGATTCTCGCATCGCCATAAGTCTTTTGCTGGCTCTATTAGCGGGTGTAATATGCCATATTATAGGAATTTTCATAGCTACTGTTGCATTTCGAAAAGGCACACCTCAGCAAATTGCTGTAAGTCGAAATTCTGTGGTGCTGAGCAATGCAGGATTTATGGCATTGCCGCTTCAGGCGGCGCTTTTGGGTGACAGCGGTGTATTTTATGGCACCGCCTACGCCACAGTACTCACTGTTGTGCTCTGGACCTATTGCTTCACCACTATGTCTTGCGGCACAGAAAAAATGAATTTCAGAAAAATATTATTCAACCCCGGCATAATTGCAGTAATTATCGGTGTTCCCCTGTTTTTGTTTTCTGTAAAGCCACCTGAAATCGTTACCACAACACTAGTTCATCTTGGCAACCTTAACACCCCATTGCCTATGATAATAGTTGGATATTACCTTGCCGACACCTCAATTAAAAAGGTATTTACGAAAAGAAGCAATTACCTTGTCATCGCAACGCGGCTTATAATCGTTCCGCTAGTTTGCCTTGCCGCGTTATATATTCTGGGTTATAGCGGAACAATGCTGATTTCTATGATAATAGCTGCCTCCGCACCAATTGCAGTTGCAGTAACGATGTTTGCCGCGCGATTCGATGGTGACACCGAAAACAGCGCAAATGTGGTATCAGTATCTACACTGCTTTCGATTATAACAATGCCGCTTGTAGTGGCATTAGCACAGACTTTGGCATAAACTCTAAAAATAACTCAAATCCTGCCGACAAGAATCGACAGGATTTTTTGTTGATGGAAAGGGTGTACAAATTCGAATTCAATTTAATATTTTATCTATATGTTCTAACCTCTGTATTTTTAGTGATATTGTGCCTGCGGCACAGTGATATTTTTATTTCATAAAAGTGATATTGAAACCTACGGTTTCAGTGATATTATATTCGCCATCAAAACTCGCGAAGCGAATATAACTTGGACAAAGTCCAAATATAACTGCGGAGCAATATAACTCGCCACAAGGCGAATATAACTGAAAAAACGACAAGTCAAAACTTGTCGTTTTTTGGTGGAGCTAAGGGGATTTTGTCTCGTCGCTCCCGCGCCTATCGCCTCGCTTGCGCTCGTTGCCACGTCGGCGAAAACAACCATTTAGGTTGTTTTCTTCCGCTACGCTCCCTCCTTGTTCGAATCCCCTTTTTAAAGCAAAAATTAAAACCGACCAAAAGGTCGGTTTTGTTGATGGTGGAGCTAAGGGGATTCGAACCCCTGACCCCCACACTGCCAGTGTGGTGCGCTACCAACTGCGCTATAACCCCAAGACAAGATGTATTATACCAAATAGGATTGGATTTGTCAATAAAAAAAGAATATTTTTATAATATAAATTACATCTTTTGTGCTAAAATGTTTAAGCCTAGCAGCATATAAATTACACCGGTGCATTTGTTGGCAATTTTCTGAATTCTGGAGCTCTTTTGCAGCAGTCGGCTTATGTATGAAGAAACAAATGCAAGCAATACACACCATATGGTGCTTGTGCAAAAAAATGTTAATCCCAAAATCAAAAAAGGCAAGAAGGAATAGCTGTTGTCGGGCGAAACAAATTGCGGCAACAATGCCAAAAAGAAGAGCGCTACCTTAGGGTTAAGAGCATTTGTTAGCACACCCTGAAAATATATTTTTGTTGTTGATTCGTGGCTTAGAGTTTGGGAATTGTCAAGTAACATTTTTTTAGAAGCAAGGGTTTTTATACCCATAAACATAAGATATGCGGCACCGAGTAGTTTCGTAATATTAAAGGCTACTGCTGAGGAGCTTAGAATAACTGACAGGCCAAACGAGGCAAGCATAGTGTGACTCAGGATTCCCGTACAAATGCCTAAAGCCGATGCAACGCCTACCCGCCTTCCCCCAATTGCAGAACGGCTTAGAACATAAATGGTATCCGCACCGGGTGTTAAATTGAGAAGTATTGAGGAAATCACAAAAGAACCGTAACCGATAATTCCAAACAAATTTGTCACTCCCTTATTTTAATGCAACATAAATTAACCGATACAAAAGCACAAGCCTTGTGAAAACACAAGGCTTGAAAATAGATAAAGCAAATTATCTCTTTGAGAACTGAGGTGCACGACGAGCGCCTTTGAGACCGTACTTCTTTCTTTCCTTCATACGAGGGTCACGAGTGAGAAGACCGGCCTTTTTGAGGGCGGGACGAAGATTTTCGTCGCACTGAAGAAGTGCACGAGCGATACCGTGACGGATAGCGCCAGCCTGACCTGTAACACCGCCGCCTGCTACGCGGCATACGATATCGAACTTGTCAGCAGTGCCGGTGATAGCAAGAGGCTGACGAGTAATAAGTTTTAAGGTTTCAAGACCGAAATAATCGTCGATATCGCGGTCGTTGATTGTGATTTTACCTGTTCCGTTGTAAACGCGAACACGGGCAACAGAGCTTTTTCTTCTGCCTGTGCCGTAGAAATAAGGTTTTCCTTCAAACATTACCTAATACCTCCCGATTAAAATTCATAAACTTCAGGCTTCTGTGCTGCGTGGTTGTGCTCAGCGCCTGCGTATACGCGAAGACGGGTGAGTGCTGCACGACCGATAGTTGTGTCGGGAACCATACCCTTAACTGCGTATTCCATAGCGCGTTCGGGATGCTGTTCCATCAATGTTTTATACTGTGTTTCCTTGAGACCGCCAATGTAACCTGAATGGGTACGATGGAATTTCTGCTCAAGCTTTTTGCCTGTGAGTACAGCCTTGTCTGCGTTGATGATGATTACGTGATCACCGCAGTCTACGTGAGGTGTGAACTCGGGCTTAATTTTGCCACGGAGAATGTTTGCTGCAACAACAGCAACACGACCCAGAGGCTTATTAGCAGCGTCTACGATATACCATTTGCGCTGCATATCTTGTGCTTTAGCCATAAATGTAGACATAAAATTTCCTCCAAATTATTTTTTCAGCCTTTGTATAATACCATATACAGAAAGCAGTGTCAACACTTTTTTAAAAAAATCTTAATTTACAAAACTCTTTCTCTTGTTTTCTCCTGTTTTCTTTTATTTTCTCTTATTTCCTCAAAAATTATTTTTAATTTTTAATAATAAAAAAGACTGTTCGAATAAATCGAACAGTCTTTTAAAATACTCGGTTTAAGGATTATCTATTAACAGTTGCCTTAATGCAAGCGGTAATCTTATCCTTAACGGATGAAACGAGTTTAGAAACGTCGCCGCCTGCAAATACAGGTTTAACGATATCGGTCATAGCAAGACCGGTACTACCTGAATCGGAGGTTTTGAATTCGCCAACCTCACAGCAGATGTTACCTTTGAGCATGCTATTAACGAATGCCTGGTCGGTTGTGCTCATTTCGTTCTTGCCGCGAACGGGATCGCTATAACCGGAACGGAATACATCCCAAGCAAGAGCAACCTTAGGATCAGTACCTTTAGCTGAGCAAACAGCGGTGAGCCAGCCTGTGGGGTATCCCTTAGAGGTGTTGGTGGAGCCTAAAGGCATTGAAGCAATACCGATGTTGCTAGCAGTACCGCCAAATGTACGAGAGTTTAAAACATCCTTAGCAAGGTCAAGATACTTAGAAGATTCTTCAGTCCAGAGATAAGAAGTACCTCTGAGAAGAGTTTCGGTTGCGTTCTCGGAGTGTTCGGCGTCAATGGGCTCGGTAATCTGTGTGGCACCATTGGAGATTCTCTTCAAGAAATTCATAGCTTCAATATATGCAGGTGAAGAAACGTTTTCTTTATAAACACCGTTGTTAACAACTACAACAGGTGCACCAAATGCCAAGGGAAGGCCACGGCCTGAGAAAGAGTTGGAGAGGAAGTATTTGCCTCCAGTGGTGAGCTTTCTACCCATACTTTCAATTACCTGCCATGTCCAAGCGCCGCGTTCAGACATAGCTCTGGGATCACGGGAACCTGAGTAACCTGCGTCTGCCATCTGCTTCTTGTTATAGTAAATTACATAAGGGAAGCAAGAGGTAAAGTTACAAGTACCGTACAGCTCGCCATCCCAATAGAAGTAAGAGCTCTTATTAAGGTCGATACCGCCTGCGGTAGGATTGTTGTTATCCATAAGGTCGCCGGTGGTAATAATATCGGTAACAGGGTTGTAAAGCTTATCAATAGCCATATCAGGGAAATGCGAACCGTGAGCATAAGCAATTTCAGGTGCGTTGCCTGCTGCAATAAGCTGCTGAATCTGCTTGTTGTAGCCTGCGTTGAAGGAAAGCTTGATAACCTTAATCTTACAGTTATATTCCTGCTCAAATGCGGTTACGGTTCTATTGAAGGATGTGGTATTATATTGACCTTCTTCTTCAGTGATAGCCATTGTGAAGGTTTTGCCCTTAAAATCAAGGCCATCGAGAATGCTTTTGCCTTCTTTAATCTTTATGCCTTTAACAGCTGCAGTGATGTTTTTGTCGGTGCTTTGGTTGGTAACAACATTGGATGTGCCGCCGTTGTTTCCACCATTGCCATTTGAACTGCCAATTACACGGCTGTTTGTGTTTGTGGTGGTTGTTCTGCTGCTTGTCTGAGAGGTAGTTACTTTGCTACCTGTCTGAGAAGTAGTGGTTGTTTGACTTCCTGTGCCGGAAGTAGTTGTTTTGCTACCTGTTCCGGAGGTAGTAGTTGTTTGACTACTTACCTGAGACTCGGTGGAAGCAGTAGATTCAGTGCTAGCAGCTTCTTCAGAATTAACATCTGTTTCGCTCTGAACATCTTGTGCATCATTAACAACGGTGGATTCAACCGATGCAGTGTCGGTATTGCTGGAGGTGTCTGTTGTTGCAGAATCGCCGCAAGCCGCCAATGTAAAGGTGATACCTGCCACCAATAACAATGCAATAATTCTTTTAATCATTGGAAATTCCTCCTTTATAAAATTTCTAACTTATTATACAATAAATTTACAGTTTAGTCAACCAAAACCATAAAATTTAACATTTTGAATTATTAGAACAAATAAATATTAGTCGTTTTGTACAAAATGCTATTTTGATTAGATAGGCTAACCAAAATTAAAGAACTAAAATTAGACAAATTTCACAAGTTTTATTACAAATCAGTATAACAATACATTTATACGCACTGCCAGTACAGCATATTTCCACTAAATACCATAGAAATCATTTCCTGCTGCTGCAGATAGGAAAGATATGACTTTACGGTGCTTCCGATAAGGGCATATTGTGCCATATTGAAGCCCAGCTCGTTATTATCGAAAAAGTGCTTTATAACTTCATCGGTTAAGCGGGGCTCTTTGCAAAACTCTTTTATTTCGCTCAGTATCTTTTCTACGTACTGCCGATTCAGGGCGATGGAATCAGATAAATCATTAGTAGCTTTACAGTGGGAGGGTATGTACAGCCTACCCTTTAAGCCTTCAAGAAAGCTTAGCGTTTCCAGATACTGCCCTACATCTATTAAATATGTAACGGTGTACTTTTTCAGTACCTCTACGGACACAATACTGTCGGCAATAAAGCAAACATCATCATCAGTTTTAAAGCCCACCATACCCATTGTATGGCCGTAAAGTGGAAATAACTCTAACCCCGATGGCAACACCTGAGAGGTCAAGGGCTCTGCATTACATCTCTCCGCCATATGGAATTTATGCTTAAGCTCACGGGTGGGATATGCACCGTATAGCATTACGGGGTTTAAAATCGGATAGTTAGCCGAGCCGCAATCAATAGGGGGCACATATACTTTACAGCCTGTATTCTCTTGCAAATACGCACTTCCGCCGATATGGTCGGCATGGCAGTGGGTGTTAAAAACCGCCCTGAGGCTCCAGCCTCGTTCATTTATGATTTTTAGCACACGGCGGGCAATTTTAGAGTCGTTTCCGCTGTCTATCAAATAAACATCTTCCCCCTGCCTATATATGCCAATTTTAGATGGGAAATCTATGTAATATGTATTTTGTCCCGCCTCCACTAAATCGAACATTTTAATCACGTCCTTTATGGTTTAATTTTAACCGATATAGGCGATTCCGTCAATTAACAATTTGTAAATACTCAAAGCCACCGCCGAGAAAAACTCGGCGGTGGCTTCATGGCAATCACGGTTATTTGTTTTTTCCGTGACAGGTGTCACTCATAGCGCAGCCGCTGCAACCGCAGCTGCAGGAGCCCTTGCCCTGCTTTTTATCCCTAATCATTTTTATTACAACAAGGGAAACAACAACTACAAGAATGGCACAAATTATAATTGTTGCAAGGTTTGCGATTATCCAATTTAACATAAGTAACACCTCCAATAAAACAATATACAGAAAAGAAATGGTTTGTAAATTATTTGTGTGCAGACTTTTTGAACTCTCTATAGGGTCTAAAAAGCATATAAAGGATAACTGCCAGCACTAACAATGCAACTGTTAAGCCCACTATGTTAATATTGCCTGTGAAAGCACAGCCAACCTGATATACAATAAGGGAAATTGCATAGGCAAAAACGCACATATAACCGATTGCGAAAGCGGTCCACTTCCAGTTATTCATTTCGCGCCTTATTGCGCCCATAGCCGCAAAGCAGGGTGCACAAAGCAGGTTGAATATCATAAAGGAATATGCCGCAAGCTTGCTTCCGTCGAAAATTTCTGCACCGATTAAGGAAAGCTTGGTGCTACCCTCTTCAACCAGACTGAAGGCGAGGTCGGCATCTGCCATAGAGGAAAGTGAGCCGAACACTCCCACAACCTCTTCCTTTGCAACAAGGCCGAGAACGGTTGCAACTGCCGCTTGCCAATTGCCAAAGCCCAAGGGTTTGAATAGCAGTGCGATTGCCGAGCCGACCGCATTGAGAATAGACTGCTCGTCACCCTCGCCGATGTAGTGGAAGCCGCCTTGGAAAGAGAGACTGTTGAGCACCCAGATTATAACACTTGCAAGAAGGATTACAGTACCTGCACGTTTGATAAAGGACCAACCGCGCTCCCAAGTAGCACGGAGAACATTAGAGCCTATTGGGGTGTGATACGGGGGAAGCTCCATAACAAAGGGAGCGGGCTCACCTGCAAAGGGCTTGGTTTTTTTCAACATTATACCGCTAACAATAACAGCAGCTACACCGATAAAATAGGCTGTGGTTGCAACCCAAGCGCTGTTGCCGAAAAGAGCTGATGCCACGAGTCCTACAATAGGCATTTTAGCACCGCAGGGAATAAAGCCTGTGGTAAGAATGGTCATACGGCGGTCGCGCTCGTTTTCGATTGTACGGCTCGCCATAATGCCCGGAACACCGCAGCCGGATGCAATAAGCATAGGAATGAAGCTTTTTCCCGAAAGCCCGAATTTGCGGAAAATTCTATCCATAATAAAGGCTACGCGTGCCATATAACCGCAATCCTCAAGCAGCGAAAGCATAAGGAAAAGTATGAGCATCTGAGGAACAAATCCCAAAACTGCACCCACGCCGCCTACTATACCGTCGGAAATCAGACTGTTAAGCCAAGGGGCGCAGCCAACCGCTTCAAGACCTGCGGAAACAGCCGGCACAACCCATTCGCCGAACAGTGTGTCATTCATAAATCCAACCGTCCAATCACCGATTGTGCCGATTGAAATTTTATAAACAAGCCACATAACAAACACAAATATAGGTATTGCCAAAAAGCGATTGGTAACCACCTTGTCAATTTTATCCGAAACCGATAGAGCGCCTGCGTTCTTCTTTTCATAACTGCCTTTAATAATAGAGGTGATGTAATTATAACGCTCGTTGACTATTATGCTCTCGGCATCATCATCAAACACAAGCTCGGTAGCTTTGATATCCTCTTCTATATGCTTCAATATTTTTTCATCAATATTGAGGTCTTCTATTACCTTGCTGTCGCGCTCGAAAATTTTTACAGCATACCAGCGCTGTTGTTCGGCGGGCATATCGTGAATCACAGCCTCTTCAATATGTGCCAAGGTGTGCTCTACCTCGCCTGAGAAAATGTGACGTGCAGTAACTTTGCCTGTCTTGGCAGCCGCAATGGCGGCGTCGGTTGCCTCCTGCACACCCGTACCTTTTAGGGCTGAAATCTCAACTATCGGACAACGGATGGCGCGGCTTAATTCCTCTGTGTTTATGCTGTCGCCGTTCTTTCTAACAATATCCATCATATTGATGGCAACCACCACCGGAATGCCTAACTCCGCAAGCTGGGTGGTAAGATACAGATTGCGCTCTAAATTAGTTCCGTCAACAATATTCAAAATTACATCAGGATGTTCGTTTATAAGATAGTTTCTTGCCACTACCTCTTCTAAAGTGTAAGGGGAAAGCGAATAAATACCCGGAAGGTCGGTTACAATAACTTCTTCTTGCTTTTTGAGTTTTCCCTCTTTCTTCTCTACAGTAACACCCGGCCAGTTTCCAACAAACTGATTAGAACCGGTAAGTAGGTTGAAAAGGGTTGTTTTCCCACTGTTTGGATTGCCCGCAAGGGCGATTTTTAGATTCATTTAAAATACCTCTATTCTTCGGTTAGCGCCCGCTAGGGTAACGAGAGTCGAACCCGTTACGCCTTAAAATCAATAATTTTTCACCTTGTCTT
Organism: Acutalibacteraceae bacterium; assembly: GCA_045590875.1. Taxonomy (GTDB): domain Bacteria; phylum Bacillota; class Clostridia; order Oscillospirales; family Acutalibacteraceae; genus UMGS1532. The sequence goes on along the minus strand of JAZNRT010000015.1, from coordinate 252 downwards.
GACTCATTACTAGTAATAAGTCAACCGTAAGAATATATTTCTTTAATTAGGGAAATTATTTCATCGCTTGATATTCCTGCAAGCTTCAGCTCTTCGGTGAGTTCTTTTATGTTTTTAAGAAGTGACCGCTTATCGGAGCCGATAATTTCCACCGCATTCTCCGCAATAAAACAGCCCTTACCGGGAACTGATATCAGCACTCCCCTGCCTGTTAATTCGGAATATGCCTTTTGTATGGTGTTAGGATTAACA
>JAZNRT010000014.1:0-12737 GCA_045590875.1 Acutalibacteraceae bacterium | reverse complement strand
GGCAGGTTGGTTCTGGTTTGTGCCGACAACTCTAATTCCTCTGGTATACTGTTTACAACGCCCTCTACAGCGTCCTTAACATTTATAACATAATGCTTTATTCCCAAGTGCTTCACAAGCATATATGCGGCATCAATATCGTGCTGCTCTCCGCAGGGCATCAACACACCTATTACTCTATCACGACCAAGCGCCTCTACACAAAGTGCGGCTACAACCGAGCTATCCTTACCGCCCGAAATGCCCACAATTGCATTACAGCCCTCGCCGTTTTTATGAAAAAACTCACGAATCCATTCTATGCAATCATTCTTTATTTTTTCTGCATTAAACATTATGCTTAATCCCTCACGTTTAATTTTATTTATATACACTCATTATGATATCACGGCAATGGCGCCCCTGTCAATATTTTGTGTATCAGATTGACTTTATATTAAAATTTTGTTACTATGAACCTAAATACAGTCTAGTGGTGAATTATGAAATATAAAAATATTGTTAAGGGTAAATTTGAAAGCCGACCCAACAGATTTATTGCAAAGGTTAAAGTGAAAGATGAAATACACACCGTGCATGTAAAAAACACGGGTAGGTGCAAGGAGCTACTGATAAAGGGCGCTGAGGTCTTTTTAGAAAAAAGCGATAATCCAAATCGCAAGACCGAATATGACCTTGTTGCAGTGGAAAAATCGGGATTGGGCCTTGTGAATATAGATAGTTCTGCCCCCAATAAGGTTGCTCTTGAATGGCTGAAAAAACAGGATTTTGACCTTATAAAACCCGAATTTACCTACGGCAACTCACGAATTGATTTCTATATGGAAAAATCGGGGCAAAAATACTTGATGGAGGTTAAAGGCTGCACCTTGGAAATTGACGGCATCGGCTACTTCCCCGACGCCCCCACACTTCGCGGAGTAAAGCATATTAACGAGCTAATAAAAGCAAAGGATGACGGTTACACACCCATAATAGCCTTTGTTATTCAAATGGAAGGTATAAGCGAAGTGCGAGGCAACCGCAGCACTCACTTTGCCTTTGCCGAGGCTCTTGAAAGGGCACAGCAAGCAGGGGTTGAAATACTGTTTTTACAGTGTAAACTTCAACCCGAAAGTTTAGAGATAATAACCCCAAATTATTTTTATTGACAATAATTTTATACTATGTTAGAATTGCCTTGCTGTTTTTTGAAAAAACTATGTATTGGAGTGTAAAGTAATGTTTTTTATAAAAAGCATACTTTTGGGTGCTGGGCTTGCTATGGATGCTTTTTCGGTAGCAATGGCAAACGGCTTGCACGAGCCAAAAATGAAGAACGGAAGAGTAATCGCGATTGCGGGTGTTTTTTCCGCTTTTCAGGCATTTATGCCCTTAATTGGCTGGGTTTGTGTGCACACTGTATTGCAATATTTTAAATCTTTTCAACCTTTAATTCCTTGGATTGCCTTAATACTACTTGGCTACATTGGCGGAAAAATGCTTTATGAGGGCATAAAATGTAAGGACTGTAACGACTGCGAATGCGGCGAAGGTCTCACCTTAAAAATGCTGTTGCTACAGGGGGTTGCCACAAGCATAGATGCCCTGTCGGTAGGGTTTACTATTGCCGATTACGGCGCACCGATGGCGCTGCTTTGTGCTTTTATAATTGCTGTGGTTACCTTTATAATATGCTTTGCCGGAGTCTACATTGGCAAGGCTTTTGGCACAAGGATTTCAGGCAAGGCCTCTATTTTAGGCGGAATTATACTGATTGCAATAGGCATAGAAATTTTTATCAGCGGTTTGTTTTGAATTTTTTAAAATTTTTACTTCCAAAAACTTTAAGCTCCCGAAATGTTTTTTCGGGAGTTTTTTGCGTAAACTATGTTTGACGGTGATATTATTGCCGTCGTAAATACTTTGGAGGTGAAATTTTTAAATGGAAAATAAAGGTGTTAAGTGCGATGTAACTGAATGTGTTTACAACTGCTGTGAAAACAAATGCAAGTTAGATACCATTGAGGTTACCCATATGAAAACAGGCGAGGATTCAATTTCTACTCCTCACTTCTGCAAGAGCTACGAGCATAAATAAATCCTATATATGGCGGAATAGACCTCCCTATAAAACGGGAGGTCTATTCCTTGAGGACAAAAACAATGAACCTAAAAGGTATAAAACAGTTTAATCATCAATTTCCTTCTCGTGAGAAATTACAGTACCATCGGTGGCACTTATCTCATATTGATATTCAACATTACCGCTTTTGAATTCTATTTCGTAAAGCTTTGTGCCATCGTCTTCGTCTAATTCCACTGAAATATCATAGGCTTCACCGTTCTTTACACCGGCGTGGCTGAGTGCTGCTTTTTTAGCGTCATTTTTTGAAATTTTACTTATAGGCTTTGTGTTTGATGGCTCAATATAGTCATCGTCTTTTTCCTTGCTGTTTGCAATAATAGCTCCGCTTTGGGCATTTATATCGTAATCGTAATCGTAGCCGTCAGCTGAGAACTCAATCTCGTAATGCTTCATACCATCGTCTTCTTCAAGCTCTGTACGATCAAATTTTGCATCCTGTTGCTTCACGCCAGCGTGCTCTAATGCTAGCTTTTTAGCTTTGGCTTTTGTAATAGTGCTCAGTTTTGAGACGGTAGCTTTGCTGTTGGTTTCAACATAATCGTCGTCTTTTTCACGGTTGCTTACAATAACCTTGCCTGATTTTGCGTTGATTTCATAATCGTACTCGTAGCCCGCAGATTTAAACTCTACATCATAGTAAAGAACACCATCGTCTTCATCTAACTCAGCCTTAAGCCCATAGGCATCCGCTTCTTTAACATTGGCATGATTCAGTGCGGCTTTTTTAGCTTTTCCTACACCTATTAAAGAGTTTGAAGAATTTGAGGGTTTGGACTCGGTTTCAGGTTTAGATGTAGTTTGAGGCTTTGAGCTATCGGGAATTTCGTAGTCGTCAATATCTAAATCAGACGAAATTATTTTGCCTGTTTTGGCATCAATTTCGTAATCGTATTCAGTGCCGCCCCCATAGAATTCGATTTCATAAACCTTTTTACCCTTATCGGATTCTAACTTCTCTTCTACAAAGGTTACTTCACTTTCGCTGAGCCCTGCGTCCTTAAGCGCGATTTCGCGGGCAGATTTTTTAGTTATAACCCCATTATTATTTGAAACAACACTTTGAGTTGCCTTATTTGCTTCAGCCGCTTGTTCATTCGCATCTTCAACAGTTTCGGCAATGTTTTCCCAAATGGTATCGTCAGGGTCGTGATCTGCTATATCGCTGATATCAATTTTCTTAGTATTAACAATCTCTGCAATTTCCTTTAAGCTAAGTGTCGCCAATTCTTCTGCCTTAAGACTGCTGTCTTTCTTTGAAAGGTTCAGCACAAAATTTGCCTTACCTATAGAAATCCCCAGCTCTTTTGCGAGTTTTTCAGCATCGCTCAGCTGAGCATCCTGATTGATAGTTTGGTTAATTATAGAAGAAGATACATTATAATTGCTAAGGGAAGTATCTATGTCGGAAATAATTTGAGCCTTGAGGTTTTCGGCGCGATTGGAATCATCGTTCTTAACGGTAACGAGTATTTCATTATCTGCACCCTCTAAATATCCACCAGTTACCATTGAGCCGATAACTGCATTGACTGCTACATCAATATCGGTGTTCTTAAGCTCCATATCACCTAAGATTGCCTGCCCATCTTTATTGATGGCGCTTACATCTATAACCTTATCTTTTTTATTGGTGGTAAATTCCACACTGGGGTTTACATCAATATCAATTATTGAATCAACTGCGAAATTGGTGTTGTAGTAATTAAATCCAAATAGACCTACAACAATTACTAGGCAAGCGGCAACGGTCAGACCTGCTAATTTTTTATAGCTGATAGTAATACTATTTGATTTTTTTGATGTCATTTTAATCCCTACCTTTTCAACGGGTGGTGCAGATTTTAGTTTTGCAACAATCTTTTCGTATTCACCTTTTGGCATAAGTTGTGATACTGCTGCAGAGAGGTTATTGTTAATTTCAGTACGTTTCATTACAATCCCTCCCTTTCAAGCTGTTTTTTAAGCTTTTTGATTGACCTGTGATACTTTGAAAGTACTGTGTTTAAACTCAGTCCCAAAACACCAGCAATTTCTCTAAATTTCATTCCGCCCACAGCATTTAGCATTAAAATTTGCCTTTCCTCATCGGTTAGAATTTTAAAAGCTGTTTGGAGAGTGATTTTATGCTCAACATTGCTGATTTCGTTGAATTCCATTTGGGTGGCAACCGTATTTTCGTCAAGTTCGGTTGCCTTGCTCTGACCCTTTAGTTTTGTGAGGCTCAGGTTTCTGGCTATTGTAAATATCCAAGCCATCGGTTTACCATGAGGGGTGTACTCTGCAGCCTTGCGGTTAACCGATATAAAGGTCTCCTGCAAAACATCTTCTGCATCATATTTGTTTTTTAATATAGAAAGAGCGAAGGCATATACACTTTCCGAGGTTAATTCATACAGGCTGTGAAACGCCTCCATGCTTCCGCCAGCTATCTCTAAAATCAAGCCATCGTCAAGTTGTAATTTCGGCGCTGTTTCGTTATAAATTAAAGTTACAACACTTAGCATTTTTCTTACCCTTTCATTATAATAACTTTTTACACCCACGTTTTATTGCAAGGTTTTAAATTTTTTATTTTAATTTTATCATAATGAAGTAAAAGGGTCAATAAAAAGCGCCGTATTTTTCAAAAACCTACAAAGATATCACAGGTGATTTGCCCGATAAGGATATTCAAAAATAGTATATTTATACGACTTTTCCTGCAATTTTTATTTGACTTTTCTTGGAAAAAATGGTATAATTTTTGTGTAAAATAAAGGCAAACAATACCGAAATGTCTTTCTTTCGGTTTGGTTTGTACGGGTTGGTTTTCACCTGTACGAGCTGGAATAATGAGGTAAATTCAAGTGTTTAATTGCGGAGATTTAATTGTATATGGCAACAACGGTGTGTGTAGAGTGGAAAAAATAACCACTCTCGACTCTGACACAGCCCATAAGGATAAGCTTTACTATGTGCTTAAAAACCTATCCTCTCAGGGTATGGCTTATGTGCCTGTGGACAGTGCCGTTTTTATGCGCTCTGTTATGTCCCGCGACGAGGCGCTGGCTCTTATTGATAAAATCCCCACTACCGACACGGCTATGTTTGATAACATCCCTCAAAGAGAACTTCAGAAAGCATACCGCGAAGCTTTACAGTCACATAGTCAGGAGGCTGTTATCAGCCTTATAAAACACATCCGTTTAACCGCTTCACGAAAACAACTGCTGAAGAAAAAGCTATCCGCTACCGAGGAACGCTTTTTGGAGCAGGCTCTAAAGGTTATGGGAAGTGAGTTCTCTGTGGCTTTGGGTGTTGATTTAGCCGAGGTTGAGGAATATATCAGCAACCGCTTGAAAACAAACAAAATTTAAATAATAAGCTTACGCATTAGCATACCTCGTATGTTGGCAGATTGGAGAAACGAATGGCAACTATCAAATTTACTCTTGGTGAGTGCAGCGTCGCAGGTCATAACTACCGATTTGATTATGATAACGGTAATTACTTGATTCTTGAACTGGCCGAGGAATTAGAAAAAACCTTAGAAACCATTGGCGACAGTCGAGAGGCCTATAAAAAATGGAATGAAATTAAAAGGCCAGAAAAAGCAAAACGTTAATTTTTTTAGATTACAAGCACCTTTCTTTTTTTGAGATTGGTGCTTAACTTTTATAAAAATTTACAAAATATACAATCTTTTAAGTTATATGTGGGTTGTAATAGCACTAATATTTTGTTATAATAATTATGATTTGAGGTTTTATATTTATCTTATAAATATAACTGTTAACTTTTGTTTGGAGTGATTAGGGTTATGTCGATACCTACAATCCTGCAATTGTTTGATTTAGATAAAACAATTGCAAAAGAACTTTTTGAAAATAAAACCTACGCTTTTGAGGTTTTGCCCCACATTGGTGAATTTATTATCCAACTAGGCAATTCCCTACCAAAAGACAAATACAACAATCCCCGCGAAAATGTTTGGATTGCCAAGGATGCAAAGGTTATGGAAAGTGCATATATTGCAGGTCCTTGCATTATTGATAGCGGCGCAGAGATTAGACACTGTGCTTTTATTCGCGGCAACGCGATTGTTGGTGAAAACTCTGTTGTAGGAAATTCTACCGAGCTTAAAAATGTTGTTATTTTTAACAATGTTCAGGTTCCCCACTACAACTATGTGGGCGATTCTGTATTGGGCTATCAATCCCACTTAGGTGCGGGCTCTATTACCTCTAATGTTAAATCCGATAAAACCTTGGTAACCGTGAAGTGCGGCGAAGAAAGTCTAGATACAAATCTTAAAAAATTCGGTGCAATGGTTGGTGACGGTGTTGAAGTGGGCTGTGGCGCAGTTCTTTGCCCAGGCTCTATAATCGGCCGAAATACCAACATTTATCCCCTTTCTCTTGTTCGCGGAGTTATCCCCGCAAACAGCATATATAAAAAGCAGGGAGAAATCGTGAACAAGCGCTGACATTCAATTTTCTTCTATCGCGATTTTGTATATTTGGATGAAGGAGGCTCAACAGATGGAGCTTTGGGATATACTTGACCATTCCGGCAGCAGAACGGGGCGTGTTATAGCTCGCGGAAAAAGACGCTTGATGCCGGGTGAATACCATTTAGTTGTTCACATTTGGCCATTTGATAAAAACGGAAGACTGCTTATTCAACGCAGGTCTAATGAAAGAAAGCTTATGCCTAACGAATGGGCTGCCACAGGTGGCTCGGCTATTGCGGGCGAAGATTCTTTGGAAGCAGCCCTTAGAGAACTGAACGAGGAAATAGGAATTGCGGCAAAGCCAGAGGAGTTACTATTTGCGCGCAGGCTTAAAAGAAAAAATTCATTTCTTGACGTATGGTTCGTAAAGGTTGATGTTGATATTAACGAATTAAAGCTTCAGGAAGAAGAAGTAAGCGAAGTGAGATGGATTGGCGGTAATCAACTGAAATACCTTGTGAAGCAAGGCAGATACCACAACTATGGGCGTGAATACTTTGAGTTGGTTACAAATTCATTAAGAAAATTCACAACGGAGGAACTACCCCTTGAGCGAAAAATTAAGTAGCAGTTGCCCCATTTGCGGCGGTTATTTATTCAGTGACGATGATATAGTTTACTGTCCCCAATGCGGTGCACCACACCACAGAGATTGCTGGAAAACGGTGGGGCATTGCGGTCTTGAATCGGATCACGGCACAGACAGGCAATACACAGTTCCAAAATCTCAGCAAACCGAAAGTAAAAAAAGCCAAAAAGCAGAGGCAAGGCACTGTAAATACTGCAAAAAGCAATTAGAACATAACTCTAACTTTTGCCCTTATTGCGGCAAAATTCAACCACCCGAAAGGGTCAATACTTCTAACGACGATGAATATCCCGATATACAATTTGCAGCATTTTCTCTTGGCGGCACAAATATACCCAAGCCCGACCCCTACGGCGGATTAGATAAAAATTCTGAAATAGACGGTGTAAGCATAAAGGATATTGCGAAATTTATTACCTTTGCACCAAACAAGCTTTTACCTAAATTCAAGCTGTTTCAAGACGGTAAAAAGAGATTTTCTTGGAACTGGATGGCATTTATTTCACCCTATTCACACACTCTGTTCCGCAAAATGGACTATCAAACCTTAATGTACATTTTGCTTGAAATAACTGCTTGCGTGCTTGTTTCTCCGCTTTACTATTCACTGATGTATATGAATATGCCTATTGGTAGCACTGCTTTTCACATTTTTAATAAGTTTTTAGAAAATCCTTTACAGTATACCTCGATAGAATCCATAGTTTTAGCAGTTATCGGCATTTTGCTGTTTTTCGCCTACCGCGTGTATGCGGGATTTTGTAACGACCCTATGTATAAAAAACACGCTATTAGCACAATCAAAAAAATTCGCGCAGATATTGATTCCAACGACGAATACGAGTTGCACCGCAAGGGCGGAGTGAGACCCCTATTATCATTATTACTGTTTATGTTTGTTTTTTACTTTGGCAACTATGCTCTTGCATTTATTGCCGGATTCCTTTTTGGTTAACTCCTAATCAGGCAAACAATATTTAGAGGTGATTGATTTGAACAATTCCGGAGAAAATTTTAAATGTCCCGTTTGCAATGCGGAAAACGCACCCGATTATAAATATTGCAAAAACTGTGGCTCGCTTTTGGAAAGTGGCGAGGAAAAGCAAAACGGTGATTCGCAATACACTCCCCCACCAAATTTTTCTGGCACATATAATGGAGGCGGAAACTATTACGGTTATTATGGAAAGCCTTATACAGATTATTCAGCTGTAGAGCCAGAGCTCGAAGGCGTTGACACAAAAAAAATTCAAGCTTTTGTTGGCACGGCAAAGCAGGATTATTTTATGCAGCTTTTCATTACTATGAAAAGGCTTGGCAGAAAGCTGTTTATAAATTGGCCCATTGCCATTTTAGGTGCTCTTCTCGCCACACCCTTTGCAGCCTCTTGGTTCTTTTATCGCAAAATGCATCGCATTGGAATAATTATCTGTTTAAGCTGCCTATTGCTAACAGGCTTAACAACTGCTGTAACTTATTCCGAACAAAAAGCTGCGGCGGAAGATTTTATTACAGAGATTTCCCAGCTTAGTGACGAAGAACTGCTAGACTATATACCCATAGACGATGGCGAAACCCAAAGCTATACCTCTGCGATCACATATGTTATACAGCTGATCACCCTTGGCGGCGTAGTAATTTTAGCCCTTTACGGCAATTATTTCTACTATAAACACACAACAAGCAAAATAAAAAGTCTAGATTCTGACGGAATTAGCAAGGATTTATTCTTTTATAGTATGAAAGGCAGACCATCCTTGTTCACAGCAATTGCTGTTCCTCTTTGTTTTTCTATATTACAAGGTGTTATTTCTCTTACCCCCTATATAGAGGTTATGTTATCGGGGTTCCCCGCTGAAAAACTTTTATATGTTTTTTCAAATTTATAAACCTAATAAAGGAAGGTAATTATAATGAAAATTAAAAAAGCAGTTATCCCTGCCGCGGGATTGGGCACTAGAGTATTGCCCGCTTCAAAGGCTTGTCCAAAAGAAATGCTTCCTATTGTGGATAAACCTGCAATTCAATACATTGTTGAAGAAGCAGTAAAAGCAGGTATTACAGATATACTGATTATAACCAATCGCGGCAAGGGGGTTATTGAAGACCACTTTGACCATGCTTATGAGCTGGAAGATAATCTTCTTAAAAAGGGCAAGGACGATATTGCTAAAGTCGTGGCAGAAACTGCCAATCTTGCTAACATATTTTTTATTCGTCAGAAAGAAACCAAGGGCTTGGGACATGCAGTGCTTTGCGCAAAAGAATTTATAGGCAACGAGCCCTTTGCTGTGCTCTACGGTGATGATGTTATTATAGGCGAAGACCCTGCTATAGGTCAACTTTGCCGTGCATATGAAAAATACGGCAAGGGTGTTGTAGGCATAAAAGAGGTTTCAGAAGAAGCTATTATGCGCTACAGCTCACTTAAGGTTAATCCTTTGGAGGACCGTATTTTCGGCGTTACCGATATGATCGAAAAGCCCGATACTCCCCAAAAGATTATGTCACTTTATTCAATTTTGGGAAGATGTGTATTACCCCCTGAAATTTTCAATATTCTTGAAAAAACGCCCAACGGAGCAGGCGGCGAACTGCAGCTTACCGACGCTATGAAAGCTTTAGCTCAAACCACCGGAATGACAGGTGTTGATTTCACGGGTAATCGCTATGATATGGGCAACAAGTTCGGTATATTGCAAGCAAATATTGAAGTAGGTCTTAATCACCCAGAAGTTAAGGAACAATTAATAGACTACATAAAAGAGCTTGCAAAGAGTCTTTAATACAAAATACTAATTATCGGCTGTGCCGTACCACATTTTTGCGGTGATGTGCAGCCGCATTTTTACTTATTCAATTGTTCGGAAGGATAAAGTTATGAACTTTGACACTATTGCCGCTATTTCCACACCCGCCGGCGAAGGCGGTATTGGTATTATAAGGATTTCCGGCACTAAAGCTATTGAGATTGCAGATACCATTTTTAAAAGTGCAAACGGCAAACGGATACAGGATATTTCCGGATACACTGCCCTTTACGGCGGTGTATATAAATGCGACCAAAAGCTTGACGAGGCTGTTGCATTGCTGTTCAGAAACCCCAAAAGCTATACAGGTGAAGATGTGGTTGAGCTGTCACTACACGGGGGAAATTATGTTATAAAGGAAGCCTTGCGCACCATTCTTGACCTAGGCGCAAGAGCTGCAGACGGCGGCGAATTCACCCGACGTGCATATCTTAACGGGAAAATGGATTTAATTGAAGCCGAGGCGGTTATGAGCATTATTTCAGCAAACGGTATGAGGGCAGGACGCTCAGCGTTATCACTTCTTGATGGGGCAGTTTCAAAAAGTATAACCACTATAAGAAACGAATTACTTACAGCGGCGGCAGGTCTTGCAGTATATTCCGATTATCCCGACGATGAGCTGCCTGAATTCAGCCCCGAAACATTAAAAAGCGCGTTATCCAAAGCCAAAACCTCGCTACAGTCACTACTAGATACCTACGATGCGGGCAAAATCCTGCGGGAAGGTATAGATACCGTTATAGCAGGCAGGCCCAATGTTGGAAAATCCACACTAATGAATTTACTATCGGGATGTAGACGTTCTATTGTTACGGCAATAGCGGGAACAACACGGGATGTGGTTGAAGATACTGTGCTGTTAGGTGAAATACTGCTCAGACTCAGCGACACTGCCGGACTTCGTGATACCTCCGATGAGGTTGAAAAAATTGGTGTTGAGATTTCCCGAAATAAAATCGATGCCGCCGGTCTTATAATTGCTGTGTTTGATGGCAGTGAAGAGGCTGACGACGAAGATTTAAAGCTCATCGAAATATGCCGCAGTCGTCCATCGATAGCGGTGGTGAACAAAAACGATTTGCCAAAGCTTTTTAACACAGATCTTTTAAAGGATATACCCTTTGTTGAAATATCTGCTGAAGACAGAGGCAGCCTTAACATATTAACAGAAATAATATCAGAGGTTTGCGGAATCAACAAACTAGATGGAAACGATATGATACTCTGCTCAGAGCGTCAGCGCGCTTCTTGTTATTCTGCCCATAAATTTGTGGATGAAGCGCTTAATTTGTTAAACAGTGGATACACTCTTGATACTGTTGGTGTTTGTATTGATGATGCTATGAACGAGCTGCTTTCCCTTACGGGACAGAGGGTTACAAACGCCGTAGTAGACGAAGTTTTTAGAAAATTCTGCGTGGGTAAATAATATGGATACATTTAACCAATGGATGATTTTAAAAAACGAAGTTGCTGCTTGTAAAAGCTGTTACCTTACCTCTGAAGCCAAGCTTTTAGACAGGGGCAACAGAAATGCGCGTATAATGATAGTTGGTGATGCACCAACCGCGCAGGATATAAAGGAAAACAGAATTTTAAGTGGTAACACAGGAAATTATTTAGACGGTATATTACAGCTTATTGATTTAGAGCCTGAGGAGGTTTATATTACCACTCTTGTGAATTGTCCTACCGGTGGTAAGGCACCTAAAGCCCCCGCTATTGAAGCCTGTATCAAATGTCTGAGAAAACAATTTCTGCTACTAAAACCCGAAATTGTAATATGCCTCGGTAGTATTGTTTCTAGAAATTTGATCGATAAGGAGTTTAAATTAGAACGAGATCACGGAAAACTGATTTCCAAAGGGAATGTTATGTTTATGGGGACCTATCATCCAAACTCCTTTTTTTATAATCCAAATCTCAAGGATGAAATGCTGGGTGATTTTCTTAAAATCAAAGAGTTTTGTGATATCTATCCTCCTTATACCGAAAACTCCTCTGAAGCGGAATGTTAACTAGGAAAATACTGCCTTAACATGTTGACACTAGGTAAAAAATATAGTATAATTTATGTATTAAAGGTTATTATCAGTGTACCCACTGTTAATTGGAAAGGCAAAATGGTGATTTTATGAAATTCGATATTAACAAATTCCTTGAAACAGGTAATAACAAGCTGATTGTTAGAATAATAGATATTATTGCCATCGCTATTTTATCTGTTATAACACTTTATTATGTTATTCTAGTATTAGGTACTCAAACAACATTGGAATATTTTTCAATGGTATCCAAAAATTTAATTTATCTATTTATATTTGCATTAGCAGACTTTTTGCTCATAATATTTACAAAGCCTTTGTTCGGTTTCACCAGTGTTATTGATAACGCTAAGGCTCGCAAAGCTTTAAAAGCAAAGGAAAAAGCAACAAAAAAAGCTATTGAAGAAAATGCCAAAGCAACCTTGGCCGCAGCTAAAGCAGCTAGAAAAGCTGAACAAGCAAGAAATAAATAATTTCGGTATTCAAAATTATAAAGCGCCAACAGAAAGTTGGTGCTTTAATTTATTTTGAATATTGGAAATGTGCATACCTAAAAGATAAAGGCTTAAGAGAAATATTTCTCTTAAGCCTTTTAATTTAATCTAGATTATTTCATCATAGAAGCAACTTCGTCTGCGAAATTATCTTCACGCTTTTGGATACCTTCGCC
>JAZNRT010000013.1:0-5434 GCA_045590875.1 Acutalibacteraceae bacterium | reverse complement strand
GGAAAAGGAGGAAACAGCAATCGGTCCGCCGCTTACCACAAGCAGGCAGGCAAGTGCTTCGCCTCTGAAACCAAATAGAACAGCGGCTGTAATTACAATTGCGGGTATAATTATGAGCCTTGCAGATACCGTTGTAATAATATCTTTAAAGTAGTTTTTTATTGCGGGTATAGTAAAGCTTGCACCAAGAATTATAATAGAAAGAGGTGTGGCAATTTTTGATACATCACTTACGGCTTTTTCTAAAATCAAAGGCAGCTGAATTTTCAGCAAATAGAAGAGGACACCCGACAAACAGCCTATTATAAGAGGGTTGGTAACCAGCCCCTTAACAAAGGATTTCAAATTAAGTGTATTGCCGCTTTTTCCGAATATCTGAAAGCAGATGACAGCAAGTATATTAAACAACGGCACAACAATGCCAACCATTAAAGAGGAAAGACCGCTCGCCTTATCAACGCATATAGAGTTGATAAGGGGAATGCCTAAAATTGCAAAGTTTGATCGAAAAAATCCTTGTAGTATAACGCTCCTTTTTGTATTGTCTTTTGTTACAAATAACACTAAAAAACAACCCACCAGAAATATAGCGCCTATACTTACCATAGTAAAGATTACTATTTTCCAGTTGAAGTTTTCAATTTTATCGGCAGAATATACATTGTAGAACAGCAGAGTAGGCAAAAACACCTTGAATACAAGACTGTTCATAGAATCAAAAGCACTTTTGGTCGCAAGGCCGAATTTCTTTATTCCGTAGCCCACAAGCATAAGGATAAATATCGGTGCAATAGCATTTGTGGATAATATAAGACTTTCCAAAATAAAACCCCTTAAATTCAATTACATGAATAAATATACTACTATTTAATAGTTTAGTCAATATTCAAACATATCCAGAATAATAATCCAAATAAAACCGACTTAAGATTTATTAAGTCTTAAGTCGGTTTGGTTTTTTGTTATATTTTATCTTCTCTTTTCAGCTATTTCCAAAAGAATATCCTTAATAAATTCATCAACGGAAACCGAGCCCTTGTCACCCTCTTTTCGTGAGCGAACCGAAACAGCACCTTCTTCTACTTCCTTATCGCCCATAATAAGCATATAAGGAACCTTACTGAGCTGAGCTTCACGAATTTTGTAGCCGATTTTTTCACTTCGGTCATCAAGCTCAACACGAAGTCCCGCAGCCTCTAATTTCTGCATAACCTCACCTGCTGCTTCGTGATGACGGTCTGCAATAGGCAGAATCTTAACCTGTACGGGGGACATCCATGTAGGAAGAGCGCCTGCATACTTCTCTATTAAGTATGCAAGAGTTCTTTCGTAGCAACCCAAAGAGGTACGATGAATGATATAAGGACGCACCTTTTGTCCGTTTTGATCGGTGTATTCCATATCGAATTGTTCTGCAAGAAGCTGGTCAACCTGAATAGTTACAATTGTATCCTCTTTGCCGAATACATTGCGATACTGTATATCAAGCTTAGGACCATAGAATGCGGCTTCGCCAACACCGATAGAATAGTCAACACCAAGGTCGTCAAGAATCTTAGCCATAACCCCCTGTGCTTCATCCCACTGTTGGGGAGTGCCTATATATTTTTCTGTGTTGCTGGGATCCCATTGAGAGAAGCGGAAGGTACAATCTTCAAGCATACCAACTGTATCCAACACATATTTTGCAAGCTCTAAACAGCCTTTGAACTCCGCCTCCAACTGGTCGGGTCTAAGTATCAGATGGCCTTCGGAAATGGTGAACTGACGTACGCGGATAAGACCGTGCATTTCGCCACTGTCTTCATTACGGAAAAGTGTGGAGGTTTCTCCCAAGCGCATAGGCAGGTCGCGATAGGAACGCATACGGTTGAGATATACCTGATATTGGAATGGGCAGGTCATGGGGCGCATTGCGAAGCATTCCTTGCTTTCGTCAGTAGGGTCACCAAGTACAAACATTCCGTCTAAATAATGGTCCCAGTGTCCTGAAATTTTATAAAGGTCGCTTTTTGCCATAAGGGGAGTTTTGGTTAACATATAACCGCGCTTTGCCTCTTCATCCTCAATCCAACGCTGTAAAATCTGTATAACCTTTGCACCCTTTGGCAGAAGTATCGGTAATCCCTGACCGATAACATCTGAGGTTGTAAAATATTCAAGCTCGCGGCCTAATTTATTGTGATCTCGCTTTTTAGCTTCTTCAAGCATTGTAAGGTGTTCTTCAAGTTCTGAAGCCTTGGGAAATGCGGTGCCGTAAATGCGCTGTAGCATCTTATTATTGGCATCACCGCGCCAGTAAGCACCTGTGCACTGGGTTAATTTAAACGCCTTAACACTACCCGTTGAAATTAAGTGAGGACCTGCACAAAGTTCAATAAATTCTCCCTGACGGTAGAAACTGATTTCTTCACCCTTATCGGAATGCTCGCGGATTAACTCTATTTTGTAAGGTTCATCAGCCTTTTCCATAAGCTTTATTGCTTCGTCGGCAGGCATTGTAATGCATTCAAGCTCTAAATTTTCCTTAACGATTTTCTTCATCTCTTCCTCTATTTTCAGAAGGTCTTCGGGGGAGAAGGGCTTTTCAGCGTCGAAATCGTAGTAAAAACCGTTATCAATGGCAGGGCCGATTGTGAGCTTTACATTAGGGTAAAGTCTTTTAACGGCCTGAGCCAATATGTGAGACGCAGTGTGGCGGAAGGTGTGGGCACCCTCTTTATCGCTAAAGGTTAAAATTTCCAAAGCACAGTCGGTATCAACAACGGTGCGAAGGTCGCAGACCTCACCGTTTACTTTTCCCGCACAGGCAGATTTGTAAAGGCCCATACCAATGTCTTTGGCAATGTCGGCAATAGAAAGTGGGGAATTATATTCCTTTATTGTGCCGCCCTTAAGTGTAATTTTCATATTAGTTCCTCCATAAAAACTAAAATATTAACAAAATAAAATAGCCTTGCCCCCAAAATGGGGCAAAGCTTAAAATACAAAAGCTCTACGGTTCCACCCATAGCCTGCGGTACAAAAGCACCGCCTTATCATTCCCTTAACGCAGGAGCTACGGCTTATCTTTTTTACCGATAAGCACTCGGAAGGTGGTGGCTTAATGTTCTTACCCATGCTGCGGCTTTCAGCCAACTGACCGCAACTCTCTGGACTGGGTGTATGCAAAACATAAGCATCCTTCGTCATAGATTTATTTAATTCTAACCCAAAATTAGTAAAAAGTCAAGCAATTTAAACAATTAAAAACCAAAAGCAAAATATATAAATAGGGTATTTATAATTCCAACTAGTATACCTGCTAAAACCTGAAAAGGAGTGTGACCCACAAATTCCTTTAGCTTCACTTCAGGAAATTCGCTGCTGTTTGGGGTTTTAAATAGCTTCACAAGTTCGTTTATTACTACCGCTTGCTTTCCTGTTTCAAGACGTACACCTGTTGCATCGTGACAAACAATTATGGCTAAAACAGTGGTTATGGCAAATTGATAGCTATTAAACCCAAAGCTAAGGCCAATACCCGTTGCCAGAGAAGTGACCGTGGCGGAATGTCCGCTTGGCATTCCACCGTCGCCGAATAGCCTTAATATATCAAATTTTCTAGTTATAATAGCGTTTATAACGGTTTTAAGCAGTTGTGCAACAAACCAAGAGGAAAGGGCTGTAATCAGAAATTTGTTGGTGACTATTTGAAAAAACCAAGCCATATACCTTCCTCCTTGAACAAAATTATACAATATAATTATGCATAAAAAAACCGTGTTTAATCAGTTGGTTAAACACGGTTTTGCTATGTGTTTGCTTAGCTTGTGTAGTTATCAAAATATCCTTGGACAAGAATTACGGGCGTACCCTTGTCGCCTGAACCACTGGTAAGGTCGCAAAGGGAACCAATAAGGTCGGTAAGCTGACGGGGGGTAGTACCTTGTGAGGCCATATTACCAACAAGATTACCACCTTTTTCTCGAATGCTATTGGATATTGCTTTCTTAAGTTCTTCACCGCTAAGGTCTTTAAAATCATTATCAGCAAGGTATTTAAGCTTTAGTTCGTTAGGTGTGCCTATAAGTCCATCAGTAAAGGCGGGGGAAACAACCGGATCGGCAAGTTCCCAAATTTTGCCTTTTGGATCTTTGAAAGCACCGTCTCCGTATACCATAACCTCAACATGCTTGCCGGTGGCATCGGCAATTTTTTTCTGAATATCTACAACCAAGCTTTTGCACTCGCGGGGGAACAGCTTAATTGTATCTTCGGTGGATTTATTAGAGCCAAGAAGACCATATTTTTCGTTACAGCCACTGCCGTTTATAGGTGCAGTCATAATGTCGTCAAGGCCACAAACAACCTTTGCACCTGCCGCTTTAAGCAACCGCTTGGTACGTTCGCGGGTGTGGATGTCGCAGGTGAGAATGTGGTCGGCGTAGTCTAGGATTGCTTTGGGTTGGTTTGCAAAAATAACCTCAACCTCAGCGCCCATTTCGCGGATAAGGTCGGCATAATATTGAACATAGTCAACACCTGTAAATTCCAACTTTTGAACACCGAATACCTCGCGGTAGCGCTCAAGACTCAAAACATCGGAGTAGGGATTGATTCCTGCTTCGTCAATCAAATCGTAAGTGGCAAGTGAGTTGCCAACCTCGTCGGAAGGATAACTTAACATTAGAACAATCTTCTTGGCGCCTTTTGCAATACCGCGAAGACAAATTGCAAAGCGATTACGAGAAAGAATGGGGAAGATAACACCAATTGTTTCTCCTCCCAGCTTTGCTTTAACATCAGCAGCAATATTATCTACGCTACAGTAGTTACCCTGAACTCTGGCAACTATAGATTCGGTAAGGGCGATAACATCGCGGTCGCGAATCTCAAAATTTTCGTATTCGGCAGCCTCAAGTACGCTGTTTGTAACGATTTGAGCAATATCGTCGCCTTCTCTGAAAATAGGGCAACGAATACCTCTTGATACTGTTCCAACTCTGCGTTCTTTGTTTTTCATATATGATTATCCTTTCTGCGGGGGTGACTAATAGAATTAGCCTGACCCTATTACAACAAAATATTATACATAAAAACTATATATTTTTCAAGGTTTATAATATAATTTTTTTAAAAAATATAAATATTATACGCAATTAACAAAAAATAACTGTCAGATGATTTTTTACATAAAAGACTACAACCAATTTAGAAGAACTTATCTACCACACCTACTATGAAAATTATAATGATAACTAAGGGAAGGATGTAGGTCATATAAGGACGTAACCAATTGCCGAATTTAATGCCGTTTCCTGTGTTTGCTTCTTCTTGGAAATTTTTCCAACCCCAGCCCCATTTTGATACACAGAAAAGCAGATATATAAGAGCACCGAGGGGTAAAATAACATTTGATACAGTAAAATCTTCAAGGTCCATAAGGTTTGAG
>JAZNRT010000012.1:0-14696 GCA_045590875.1 Acutalibacteraceae bacterium | reverse complement strand
AAATACTCGCCAATACGAAAAGTATTGGCTGCGTTTTATGCCTCGCACAGGCAAAAATCCTCTCCTTTAAAATTCTGCGACCCAAAATGAGAAGAATTTTGAGTGATTTTTGGTGCGGAGGAATTTGTAAGGCTGGCGCCTGCAAATGACGACAAGCCAAAAAGTGCCGAAATTATGCTTATTTTGGGCATGTTCGGATTGTTCGTGTTTGCTTATAAAAGCCTGCCCCGAAAGTAAAAAGCAAAACACGAGAGGCAAATTTTTAATAAAAAAGGAAGTTTTAAGGAATAATGGTTAGGCAGAGAAAATTATCTGTCTAATCATTATTTTTTTATTCCGCATCAAAAAACACAAAAAAGCCACCGCAAACCAGCATAAATAAAGGGTTTCTACTGCTAGTAGAGTTGGTATATTTATACTCTACTGAGGAGAAAACGGCGGTATAGAGACAATTTTCTCAAGTAGGTAGACAAAGAAAGTGTATTGCTGTTAAAATTATTATGGAAATGAAGTTAATTAAATTTTGAAATTGTAGAAAGGTGAATTTTTATGGCAGATTACATTTTAAGCTGTTGCTCCACAGCCGACTTAAAAAAAGAGCACTTTGAGAAGCGTGATATTAAATACATCTGCTTCCATTATTACCTAGACGGTGAGCATTATTACGACGACTTAGGCGAGAGTATGCCCTTTGATAAATTTTATCAGGCTATGGTAGACGGCGCGGATACCAAAACCTCTCAGCTTAATGTTGACGAATATTTAGAATATTTCGAAGGCTTTTTAAAAGAAGGCAAGGATTTAGTACATGTTGCGCTGTCCTCAGGACTTTCGGGCGCGTCTAACTCGGCAAGAATTGCCGCCGAAGAGCTTCGTGAAAAGTATCCCGAACGTCAGCTTTATGTTGTTGATTCCTTGGGCGCCGCATCAGGCTACGGACTTCTTATGGATAAGCTTGCCGACCTTCGCGACAGCGGTATGAGTGCCGCCGACCTTGTAGACTGGGCAAATGCCAACAAAAGAAAGCTCCACCATTGGTTCTTCTCCACCGACCTTACATTTTTTGTTAAGGGTGGCAGAGTTTCAAAGGTTTCGGGCTGGTTCGGTACAGCCCTTAAGATTTGCCCCCTGCTTAATGTAGATAAAGACGGTAAGCTTGTAGCCCGCCAAAAGGTGCGCACAAAGCCAAGAGTTATTGAAGAAATAGTTAAGAAAATGGAAGAATGTGCCGAGGGAGGGCTTAATTACAACGGCAAGTGCTATATCTGTCATTCCGCTTGTGAAGAGGATGCCAAGGCGGTTGCCGCCCTTGTAGAGAGCAAGTTCAAAAATTTAGACGGCAAGGTGCTTATAAACAGCATCGGCACCACCATAGGCAGCCACACAGGACCGGGCACAGTTGCACTCTTCTTCTGGGGCAGTGAGAGGGTGGACTAATCCCCTTGTTAAGGCTTATATTACAATAAGCAAACACGAACAATCCGAACCTGCCCAAAATAAGCATAATTTCGGCACTTTTTGGCTTGTCGTCATTTGTAGGCGCCACCCTTACAAATTCCTTCGCACCAAAAATCACTCAAAATTCTTCTCATTTTGGGTCGCAGAATTTTAAAGGAGAGGATTTTGCCTGTGCGAGGCATAAAACGCAGCCAATACTTTTCGTATTGGCGAGTATTTTAACAAAGCAAAGGCGGAAAGCATCCCTTTAAAATCGGGTTCGGATTATTTGTGTTTGCTTATCAAAGAGCCTAACTAAAAAAGATATGGCGAAGTTGCTTGGTATTAGCAAAGCCTCTTTAAATTCAATAGAAGCAGGTACCCTACCAATAAGACTTACTTCTGATGTGATATTTAAAATATATGATAATTTTGGAGTTCTCCCAAAAGACCAATTTTTGCCTATGATTGCAAAAATTGATAATATAAAAATCTAATATAGTTTATGGGATTTGCCACTTTGCATTTTCGATTATATATTTCATTTCTTGACAATATCTTTGCATCGTGATAAACTGATTTTAGCGCAAATCCAGATAAAAATACGAGGAGAATATGTGTTATGAAAAAATTTATAACCGAGTTCAAGGAATTTATTGCTAAGGGTAATGTTATTGATATGGCTGTAGCGGTTGTTATAGGCGGCGGCTTCGGCAAAATCGTAACAAGCCTTGTAAACGATGTGATTATGCCCCTTGTTAGTATGCTTACAGGCGGTATAAGCGTTAGCGAATGGAAATATGTTATTACCCCCGCCGTGCTTGACGAGGCAGGCGCTGTGCTCACCCCCGAAGTAGCCTTCTGCTATGGTAATTTTATTCAGACCGTTATTGATTTTTTAATCATTGCTTTTTCAATCTTCGTTATGCTTAAGATTGTGTTAGGTCTTCAATCAAAGCTTAAGAAGAAGCAAGAAGAGGTTGTGGAAGAAGCTGCCCCTGAAGAAACCGAGCTTTCTATACTAAAAGAAATAAGAGATTCATTAAAAGATAAATAAAATTACCGTTATCTATATAAAACCAAAGCCGCCGCAAAGCTTTAATCTTTGCGGCGGCTTATCTTTATTTATTTTTTATACTGCTTGGTTATTTCGTCAATATCTTCGCTTACCTTCTGGAAATGCTGAATAGCCTGAGGCTCCTCATAAATAGATTCCCGAACTGTTTCGCTTATAACAAGATATTTTTTATCAATAGGTGCAATATAGCTTAAAATCAACCAGTTAAGCGGAGCTGATTTGGGGCGAACGAGAACTAGCTCGTCAAATTTACAATCGCCCACCAAGCGTTGCCACTCGTTGCCGTTAAGGAAAAGTTTGGAGGCTTTCTCAACTGTAATTGTGCGGTTACGCAAGCCCTGAAAAACTTTGTGCTTTTCACTCCAGAGGGCATTTATATTTTTGTTGTTTATAAGAATACGAACTCTTGAATTCAGCTTTTCAAGGAAATCTCGCTGTTGCTTTCTTTTGGGCTTGCCTGTAAGCAATGTGACATCATATTTATCGTAATCTATATTTTTAAACAACTTAGTCAATGCCACCTGATTAACAAAGGGCTTGGTCCAATCAGCCATAAACAAAAGCTTTTTCTTATCTGTTTTACAGCTTAAGGTTTCGGTTTCCTTGCCCATAAACACTGCGTCGATAACCCTGTCAGCTACCTTACCGTCTTCCTTAGAACAGCACCATTCATACATAGCATCGTATTTGGGCTTGTATTCTTTCTTAACATTTTCTATATCGTTAATATAGTGGGCAATATCCTCTAACCTTTCGCTAACGGGGCCTGGCATATCCTCCATAGGAATGTAAAGGCCGCGATTTTCGGAATAATCCGCAATATCGGGAACATAGAAAAGTATGGGCTTGCCTGTGCCTAAGAAGTCGAAGAAAATACTTGAATAGTCGGAAATAAGGATATCAACCACGCTTAACAGCTCGTCGGTATCCACTGTGAAAGGAATGCAGATTTTTTTCATTTCCTCGTCCATAAGAATGGCGCGATATATGAAATAATGCACCCTTAAAAATACCTCATATTCGTCGGTATCAATATTGCTTCGGAGAGTATTTACCGCTGCTTTAAGCTCGGTGAGGTCGTAATCCAAAGAATTGTAAAGGGCACCCTTCCAGGTTGGGGCATAAACAATAATCTTTTTATCGGTGGTAATACCTGCCTCTCTCAAGCGCTCCATAGCATATTCACGGCTTGTGCTACGCACGGTATCTGTACGGGGTAGTGGCTCATCTAACAGTTTTCCTTCGTAAATACCATCCATCATATATGCCTTTTTGAACATACGCTCACCTGTGAAGTGGTTGGCGGCAATCATATGAGTGGTATTAAGGAAATTGTGCTCTATGTTCTGTGTAGCATTAACCCGCTGACCCGGACGCTCATATCCCATAACCTTGCTGGGAACACCGTGCCAGGTGTTAAGATATATCTGCTCACTGCGCCTTGCAAAATACTGGGGAACGGAAGAGTTGCAAATAAGATATTTCGAGGTGGTGAGGGCTTTGAGATATTCGTTACTGTTTCGTTTAACAAACTTAACATTGGGAAGATGGCGGAATTCGTCTAAATTCAGCTTAGATACCGACTCGTCGTTAACGGTCCAGATATGGGTAAAGTCGGAAAACTCCTCCCTTTTAAGCATAGCCTTAAAGAGGGTTCGGGGGCTATCCAACACACCAAGACCTGAGAATGCATCGTAAAATACTGCTTTTTCTTCAATGGGAAGCTTGTAGTATTTAGAAAGCTGAGCGCAGCGGTCGTCGTTTATTTTGCGACGGGCAGCACTTCTTAACTTAGCTTTGCAATATCCTATTACACTGAAGCTCTTTTTAACACCCAGATATCTTTTCAGACGGATGGTGATTTTTTGGAATAAATTGCTTTCTTCTTCCACCGCTACAAGCTTGGGTGCACCGGTGACCAGCTCTTCGTATTTATATTTGATATTGTTGAAAACCTCGTCGTTCTGAAGGTCGGACAAGGCACTTTCGTCTAATTTGAAGAAGTGCTTGCTCTTGCGACCTGAAACCGGCGGCATAAGCATATACTCGCCGTAAATACGATTGAGAATTTTTTTAGGGTTGGCAGGAATGGGGAGCATATGTCCCTCAAATTCAACATACTGCGGCTCTCCGAAATATTCCTTGCGGAATGCCTCACGACGGGCATAATAAAGACTTGAGAAGCAACAGAGATATTCGTGCTTCGGGTCGTTAGTTTCGGTCATAATCTTGGTTACCTGATTATGAAGCGACTTAAAGGAACGGAACTTTCCGTAAAGCTTTAAGGGATAGTAATACATTACACGGCGTATTAAGCCTTTATACCACAAGCGATTGTGCAGACCCGCTTTTATCCAAAGAATTCGGCGCAGGATTCTGATTTTATTACCCCTCTTTTTAACATCGTCGGAGCGGTTGTCGGGAACGAAATCCAGCGGGAATATATCGAGGCTGGGGCCGTTGTTAAGAGCAATTCCCTCAAGGCGATGCTTATTATAAGGCACCTTTCTTGTCATTTGCACCTGAGTGAGAATTGTCCAATGGGTGGGGTTGGTTTCCACACTGTCTAGCTGATAGCCGTCGGGAAGACCCTCTTTTGCAAGCTCAAGAAAACGCTCGTAATCGGCGCGGGGCATAAGGATATCGGCATCGTCGTCCCAAGGGATGAAGCCCTTGTGGCGAAGTGCACCAAGAAGAGTGCCCTCACCGAGATAGTAGGTTAAATTGTGCTCACGGCAGAATTTATCTACCACAAGCAAAATTTCCATAACATAGCCCTGCAGAAGCTCCATATAAACATAACTATCTTTAGTCATATTAAGCTCTAGGCCGTTGGGTAAAATAACATTACCCTCTTTTACAGTATACTCGCGACCGTCCCGCTTTACTATCTGCTGTCCGTTTCGGTAGTATATTTCGGCATCGCCTTCTATATGCTCTCGGATAACATCTTCATCAACATAGGTGTCGGTTACTTTTTTTTCGGTATCATTGTTTTTAGCAGTTTTGTTATTTTGCATTGCAATTACTCCTCAAAAACTTAAAATGAAATTCAATTGTCAAGAGAAATGAGTCCAATGATTACACTTGTGCAAACTCTAAGCTTTGGACTTCACAGTGATTTCTATAAAGTCCCTTTGGACATAATTCCTCAATTTATTAAATGATACCACAAAATGCTTTACTTTGCAACGATAATTTTGCTTCGCCAATACTGTTGACAAAAAGAATCGAAGTGGTAAAATTAAGTAGTGAAAGGGAGTTTGATTAAATAATGAAGGTTGCAATTATCGGCTCGAGGGGTATAAACAATGTTAAACTAGAAGATTATCTTCCCGAAGGTATCACCGAAATAGTTTCGGGTGGCGCAAGAGGGGTGGATACCTGTGCCAGAAATTATGCCCTGTCCCGCGGCATACCACTTAAGGAATTTCTGCCCGATTACGAAAGTTTTGGGCGCAGCGCCCCTTTAAGGCGGAATATAGAAATTATAGACTATGCAGATATAGTGCTGGCTTTTTGGGATGGCAAATCAAGAGGCACGGCTTTTGTGATTGAAAACTGCCGAAAAAGAAACAAAAAGGTGGTCGTATACACACCCGTTAAATAAAACGCTTGAAGAAAAACTTCAAGCGTTTTATTTTTTATATCATCCGATAATTTATACTTTGCCTATCTTCCAAATATCCCTTGCGTATTCGCTTATTGTTCGATCTGAGGAGAATTTACCCGCCCGACACATATTGAGCCAGCACTTTTTAAGGAAGGTGTATTTATTTTTATAATCTCTATTTACCTGCAGCTTTTTCTCAAGATAATCATCAAAATCCAAAAGCAAGAAGTAGTGGTCTGGCTTGTGCCAGGAGGCGCCCTCTAAAATTGCGGAATAAAGCTCACGGAACATACCTGTTCCACCGTCGTCAAGAGTGCCGTCTACCAAAGCATCAAGGCAACGCTTTATTTTGTAGTTTTCCTCGTACAACTTTTTTGGATTATAGCTGTCTGAAATTCTTTCAATATCCTCAACTCTGGCACCGAATATATAGTTGTTTTCCTCCCCAGCCTCGGCGGTGATTTCGATATTCGCACCGTCGTACGTGCCCAGGGTTACAGCACCGTTAAGCATCAATTTCATATTACCTGTACCGCTTGCCTCTGTTCCCGCTGTGGAAATCTGCTCAGAAACATCAGCCGCCGAAACTATTTTTTCGGCATAGGAAACATTGTAATCCGATACAAAAATAACTTTAATATATTGGCTTACTTTTTCGTCGTTTTCTACTAGCCTTGCTATTTCATTTATTAGCTTTATAATACCCTTTGCCCTGAAATAACCGGGCGCAGCCTTTGCTCCGAAGATAAAAACAGTGGGAGTAAAATCGTGAAGGGCGCCCTCTTTAAGCTGGAAATACAGCTCTAGTATGCTTAAAGCATTTAAAAGCTGTCGCTTGTATTCATGCAGACGTTTTATCTGTACATCCAGCATCCATTCGGTGTTAAATTCCTTATTATCGTGAAGCTTGATATAATCGCATAGCCTTTGCTTATTGGATTTTTTTATAGTGCTGAATTCGTCTAAAATCTGCGGGTCGTCGGCGTGGCTTTCCAGTTCCTTTAATTTATCCAGCTTACAAATCCAATCGTTATTGCCCAAAAGCCTTGTTATAAGTGATGAGAGCTGTGGGTTGCATAGCGCCAACCAGCGGCGCTGAGTGATACCGTTGGTTTTGTTTTGGAACTTCTCAGGATAAAGCTCGTACCAGCATTTAAGCACGCTTTCCTTCAAAATTTCCGAGTGTATTTCCGCCACTCCGTTAATAAAACTACTGCATCTAGAGGCTAGATATGCCATATGCACTCTTTTTTCCTGAACTATTAAAAGCTGTGGGTATTTTTCCTCTGCCACCGCTCTTTCCTTTAGCTCTTTTTTGAATGCATTATTGATTTTATTTATAATACCTGCAATTTCGGGGGATATTTTTCTGACTATAGACATATCCCATTTTTCCAAAGCCTCTTGCATAATGGTGTGGTTTGTGTAATTAAATACCTTTTCCGCAATATCCAATGCGCCTTTAAAATCCATACCCTCAAGGCATAAAAGCCTTATTAACTCAGGCACTGAAATTACGGGATGGGTATCGTTAAGCTGAATGGTTACATAGTCCGCCAGCTTGGTATAATCATCCCCGTGCGCCGATTTAAAGCTTCTTAAAATATCCTGCATAGATGCGCTTGAGAAGAAATACTGCTGCTTAAGCCTTAAAATTTTGCCCGCGTTGGTTGAATCGTTGGGATAAAGCACCCTTGAAATATCCTCGGCGCGATTTTTAAGCTTTACAGCCTTATCGTATTGCTGAGCGTTAAAAAGCTGGAAATCGAATTCATCTATACTCTCTGCCTGCCACAGCCTCAAAGTAGAAATATGCTTGCTTCCATAACCAATCACAGGCATATCGTAGGGCACCGCGCGCACCTTTCCGTCGCCGAACTCAATCTCTACCGCCTCGTCCTCTCGCCTTATTGACCAAGGGTCGCCGAAACGGGACCAATCATCCGCCGCTTCCTTTTGAAAGCCCTCCTCAAAATACTGCTTGAACAAACCGAACTTGTAGCGAATTCCATATCCGTCAAGGGGTAGGGAAAGTGTGGCGGCACTATCTAAAAAGCAGGCGGCAAGACGACCCAAGCCACCGTTACCTAAAGCCGCATCCTCTATTTCCTCTAATTTTCCTATATCACTGCCAAGAGAGGTTAATATATCTTTAATTTCACTATATAGACCGGTGCAAAGAAGGTTGTTGAATACCGCTCTTCCCACCAGAAATTCCGCCGACATATAGTAGGCTCTGCGGCACTTCTGAGCCTTTTCCTTTGAAGAATTCCAACTGTGGGAAATTTGCGCCATCACAGCTCTGGATACCGCATCGTGAAGCTGATGGGGTTTAAGCTCACTCACGGGCAAGCCGTATCTTGAGGCGGCAAAAAGCTCTATTCTTTCCTTTATTTTATTCAAGGGTTTTCCTCCTAATTTATTATTCCGAATTTCTGCAATACAGCCTTGTGTAATAAAGAAGAAATTCTGCCGATTTATCGGTTAATTGCTGAGGTTTAATTCTCCATTTCCAATTTTCTCCAACGGTGGAGGGAATGTTCATTCTCGCTTCGCTTCCAAGCCCTACAATATCCTGCATTGTGAGTATACACGTATCCGAAACACTTGAAAGTGCAGCAATCATCATCTGCTTTGGCAGCTCTGCTTCGTTCTCTGCCCTAAGATATTCCATAGCAAATGCAACATCGGCTTTGTCGGCTGTGTTAATCCAGCCCTTTATAGTGTCGTTGTCGTGGGTGCCTGTGTAAACCACGCTGTTTTTTTCGTAGCGGTGGGGAAGATAATCGCTTTCCTCCCTTGAATCGAAGGCAAATTGCAGCACCTTCATACCCGGAAAGCCGCTGTCGGTCAACAGCTTTCGCACGCTGTCGGTTAAAAAGCCTAAATCCTCTGCAATAATAGGCAGGTCGCCCAATTCTTCCTTTAAGCTGTTAAAAAACTTCATAGCGGGGCCTTTGCGCCACACACCGTCTTTTGCCGTTTTGGCACCGTAGGGTATGCAGTAATATGAATCAAAGCCTCTGAAATGGTCTATACGGATTACATCGTAGAACTTAAGGCTCATTTCAATTCGTTTTTTCCACCAACTGTAGTCGGTTTTTTCCATATAGTCCCAATCGTACACAGGGTTGCCCCAAAGCTGACCGTCCTCCGAAAACGCATCGGGCGGACAGCCTGCAACCTCTACCGGCGTGAGATTTTTATCAAGAAAAAACTGCTTAGGCTCAGCCCACACATCGGCGCTATCCCCCGCCACATATATAGGCAGGTCACCAATTATTTTTATTCCGTTTTTGTTGGCATATTCTTTAAGCGCATACCACTGCTTAAAAAAGAAGTACTGAAGCATTTTATAATACTGTATCCTGCCGCTGCACTTTCCAACCCAGAAGCTTAACACCTCAGGTTCTCTTTTTCTAATATCCTCTTTCCACTGGTGAAAGGGTTTTCCGCCGTGAGCGTCTTTAATGGCCATAAAAAGTGCATAATTTTCAAGCCAGTAGGCATTTTCGGCGCAAAAGGCATTGAAATCTTCAGGGATGTTTTTTTCAAAATTTCTTTGAAGAATGGAGAAAAGCTTATGGCGCTCTGCAAAAAGCAGGCTGTAGTCAATCTCGGTGTCAACATCACCCCAAGAAATGCTTTGGTAATCTTCTTTTTTTAGATAACCCTCTTTTGCAACCTGCTCTAAATTTATAAAATAAGGGTTGCCGGCAAAGGTGGAAAAGCTTTGATAAGGGGAATCACCAAAGCTTGTAGGACAAATGGGCAGTATCTGCCAATAGGTCTGCCCTGCCTTTTTCAGGTAATCCACAAACCTATATGCCTCAGCTCCAAGGGTGCCGATGCCTGTGCTTCCCCACAGTGAGGAAATTGGCATAAGCACTCCGCTTGCCCTGTTTGATTGAATTTTCATTAGCGCCACCTTCTTTTGGGTTAATCGCAAATAAGCCTTTCGGTATCTTTATCGAAAATGTGGGGTTTATTTACATCTAAATACAATTCAATATTCATTCCGCTTTTTATTTTATCACTTGAGGGAACTTTTGCAATAATTTTTTTGTTATCAATATTGCTATACACAAAAATTTCCGAGCCCATCATTTCAGCAAGGTCGGCATAAAGCTTAATTTTATTGGATTTATCCGGCAAAGCCCATCGCTCTTCTGAATGAAAATCCTCAGGACGTGCCCCGTATATTACACTTTTGCCTATATATTCCCGAAGCTGAGAATTTTTTTGCATTCTTTCAGGCAGAAGCAGACTGTAATTATGAAAATCGGCATAAATTTTTCCGCCCTTTTCTTTGATTACCGCCTCAATAAAATTCATTTGAGGAGTACCTATAAAGCCCGCCACAAACATATTTTGCGGATGCTCGTAAAGATTTTCAGGGGTATCCACCTGATTGATTATGCCCTCCTTCATTACCACAATTCTGTCTGCCATAGTCATAGCCTCGGTCTGGTCGTGAGTAACATAAACGAAGGTGGTCTGCAAATCTCTGTGGAGCCTTGTTATTTGAGATCGCATTTCGGTTCTCAGTTTTGCATCAAGATTGGAAAGGGGCTCATCCAAAAGAAAAACCGCAGGATCACGCACCATAGCCCTGCCTAAAGCCACACGCTGACGCTGACCGCCCGAAAGGGCGCGGGGCTTTCGGTTCAGATACTTTTCTATTTCAAGTATTCGTGCCGCCTCCCGTACCTTGCGGTCTATTTCGTCCTTAGGCACCTTTCTTAATGACAGGGCAAATGCCATATTTTTATATACCGTCATATGGGGATAAAGTGCATAGCTTTGAAAAACCATTGCAATATCGCGGTCCTTAGGGGGTACGTTGTTAACCAGTCGGTCGCCGATATAAAGCTCCCCTCCTGTTATATCCTCAAGACCTGCTATCATACGAAGAGTAGTGGACTTTCCGCAGCCCGACGGACCTACAAGAATAACAAATTCCTTATCCTTTATTTCCAAACTCAGGTCGGGCACTACGGTTACACCGTTTTCGTAGGTTTTAACAATATTTTTAAGAGTGATAGATGCCAAGTGATTCAGTCCTTTCATTTTACCACACATTACTGGGAATGTATATACTTAGCGGATAAATCTTTCCTCCGCCACCTTCAATTTATCCCTTTACAGCCCCCGCGATTACACCCTTTATGATGTATTTTTGGCAGCTGATATAGAAAATGATTATTGGGATAATGGCTAGCACAAGCATTGCCATTAAACCGCCGTAATCGGTGGAGCCGTATGCACCCTGCATTGCAATCTGAATAGCAACGGGTATGGTTTTATCGTCGGTTCCCAGTATAAGGTAGGGAAGCAGATAGTCGTTCCAAATCCACATAGCATTCAGTATTGCAACGGTAATTGCGGTGGGCTTGAGTATTGGAAACACCACCATAAAAAAGGTTTGCAGAGGTGAACAGCCGTCTATTGTTGCCGCCTCCTCAATTTCATAGGGTATCCCCTTTACAAAGCCGCTTAGCATAAACACCGAAAGCCCCGCTCCAAAGCCTACATAAACAGGTACAATACCGAAAATATTATCAAAATTGATTTTGTTCACAATATAGGTCATAGTGTACATTACCATCTGAAATGGCACTATCATACTAAATACGAAAAGATAATAAAGCAAACGGTTAAAGCGGGATTTAACACGGATTATATACCAAGCCGTCATAGAGGTGAAAATAACTATTGCCACCACCGATGCCACCGTTATGAAAAGCGACCTTCCAAAGGCGGCAAAAAAGCCTGACGAGGTGAGTCCGCTTATATAATTTCTAAAGCCTGCAAATGTTTCGGAGTTGGGTAATGAAAAGGGGTCGCTGGATATATAAAGCCTTGATTTAAAGGAGTTAATAAGCACAATAAACACCGGAACGGTGAAAAGTATAGCAAGTAAGCTCAAAATAATAAAAGTAAGAGTATACGATTTGCGTTTAAGCTTTAACATCAATGCTCTACCTCCCTGCTTCTTGTGAGTCGTAACTGTAAAAAGGCTATTAGTGCCACAATTATAAAGAAAATAACCGCCTTTGCCTGACCTACACCCTGCCAGCCCATTCTTCCGTAAAAGGTGTTGTAAATATTAAGCGCCAGCATTTCGGTGGTGTTTTCGGGTGCACCCGCTGTGAGCGCCAAGTTTTGGTCGAACATCTTGAAGGAATTTGTAAGGGTCAAAAATGTGCATATTGTGATTGACGGCATAACCATAGGTATCTTGACCCTGAAAAGGGTTTTAAGGGCAGAGGCTCCGTCTATTGCCGCCGCCTCGGTAAGGTCGGTTGGGATATTCTGTAGCCCTGCAATATAAATTACCATCATATATCCGATTAACTGCCAGTTTGTAAGAAGCACAAGCCCCCAAAAGCCGTATTCGGTTTTGTAGGTGATATCCACACCGAAATTCATAAGCACACCGTTTATAAGCAGGTTCCATATATAGCCCAGCACTATTCCGCCAATAAGATTTGGCATAAAAAATACCGAGCGAAAAAGGTTTGTGCCGCGAATTCCCTTTGTTAACAGCAACGCAAGCGAGAAGGCGAACACATTTACCGTGATTATGGAAACCACTGTAAAAAGCGAGGTAAATCCCAAAGCGTGGAGAAAATCGGTATCGAAGGTAAATGCTCTTATATAGTTTGCTATGCCTACCCATTTTGCATTAGTAACGGTTGTGAACTTTGTAAAGGACAAGCCTATGCCCATTAAAAAAGGTAATACAAACGCCATTACAAAGGCCGCAAGGGTGGGCAAAACAAATATGGGAAAATATTTGCGCATTGAGTTTTTCATATTTTGACCCTTCCTTTTGTTGTTTTTTGGCTTGAATGAACACCGAAAAATTTATCTTAATATGTGGGGAATATTGTATAAATTATCGCCCTGCTCTTTACGAGCAGAGCGATAACTCAATCCTTTGTTACTTTTTTATAGGTTTTGCCGTTTTTTAGATGTTTATTCACTGGCGGCACTTTCTTTTGCCCAATCGGAAACAAGGTCTGCCTTTACTGCCTGCCACTCCTTTGTTCCCTGAGCATATTTTAAAAGTGAAGCGCCGAAATTATCCTTAAAGGTCTGTGAGGGGAAAACGGTAAAGTTCCAAGAGATGTTTTCTATCCCCTCCTTGTTCATCCAGTTTAGAACCTCTACCGCCAAGGGGTCGGTGGGCTTTTCTGCTTCTGTGAAGGTGTCGAAGGGTGCTATGAATCCTAGCTTGTTTATAACATAGTCCTTGCCCTTTTCGCTTGTATACATCCAATTTATAAAGTCCAACGCCGCCTGCTTTTCTTCCTCGCTTGCCATATCGTTAACTGCATAAAAATTTTCTGTGCCTATGCAGAGTCCTTGGCTTTCTTCCCCATCTATTCCCATATATATCGGCAAATATTTTATATTTTCCGCCTTTACCTTGTTGCCCTCAATTCCCGATATCTGACTCCATGCCCAGTTTCCGTTTTGCACCATAGCGCACTGCTCCAGCGCAAACTCCGCCATAGAATCGGTAACGGTTTTTGTGCCAACCGATTTTTTATCTACAACAGAATTGTTGAGATATAAGTCAAAAATATTTTTAAAATTATCCATATAGGGGAATTTTAAATTCTTGGTTTCATTAGAGGTTAAATCTATTTTTTCGGTTTTGATTTCGTTATATACAGGAATGTTTGCAAGGTGGGTCTGCCAGCGCCAATCCTCTCCCGACTTTAAAGAGGTAGAGGCGAATACACCCTTTATACCCAATGCCTGTGCATTTTTTTGCATATCCTCTACAACCGCTTTAAGCTCGGCAAAGGAGTTTACCTCCTCCATACTTTTAAGGTTTACCGCCTTTTTAGACAACCCAAAATATTTGTCGGTTATAGCCTTATTGTAGATAATTCCATAGCCCTCTACAACATACGGAATTCCGTAAACCTTGCCGTCCACAGTCACCGCCATAGATTTATCGGTAAGGTGAGCATAAAGCTCTGAATCCGAAAGATCCATACAATAATCCTTCCAATTAGCGTAGCCTTTGGGCCCGTTAATCTGGAAAAGTGTGGGCGCCTCGTCGGTGGACATTTTTGCAGCCAAGGTAGATTCATATTCATTGTTCGCAGCGGTTTCCACAATAACCTTTACACCCGTTTCCTCCTCATAAAGCTTTGCCAACTCCTCATAATGCTGTGCATTTTCGGGCTTGAAGTTAAGGTATCGAACCACAGTTTCTTCCTTTGAGCAGGCTGAGAACAGCCCCGCAAAGGATAGAGTAATAACAGCAGTCATAACCACCGCAAAAACTTTCTTAAATTTTTTCACTTTTTATTGCCTCCTGAATTTATAAAAATTGTCCTCGTTTTAAATTTTACCCGTATATCTTTAATTCATTCAACTTACACGCAAAAGATTTTATTTTTGACCTTTGAAAAAATAAAAACCCACCGCCTCGGTATAAAACCAAAGCGGTGGGTTTGTATTGTAACAATATACACTATTACATTTATTTTATCTCTTGCTCTAAATTTCTAAAATACTCGGTATCAAAGAATTCCGTAATTGTAA
>JAZNRT010000011.1:0-5546 GCA_045590875.1 Acutalibacteraceae bacterium | reverse complement strand
GGAAGAATACTTGCAACTGTAGCACTTCCGACTATAGAACCTACGCAGTCAGTTGTACCAGTTACCGTACCTGAGTTATAGCAATTAATAATACTGCAGTTACTCTGGTTTCTTCCGTTAATACCGCCTGCACAGGTTGTTCCGGCAGATACGTTACCCGTATTATAACAATCGGTGGTTATACAGTCATAGCTGTCGCCTGCAATACCGCCTGCCTGGGATGTTTCGGCAGATATGTTACCCGTATTATAGCATTTTGTTACACTGCCTATAGAATAACCGCTTATACCGCCTATCTCAACATATCCTGAAATGTCACCTGTGTTATAGCAGTCGGTTATGGAACATCTTCCGAAGCCCATTATTCCGCCTACCATACCACCTGCGATTAATAAAGTTTCTTCGCCATAGTTATAGGTAATGCTTATTTCACCTTCGTTATAGCAATTGCTGATTACGGTATAATTTCCTGCACTACCGCAAATACCGGCTACGGTCATCGCACCTTTTATTGAGGAAGTGTTATAACAACCTGATATTTCACCCGGTGCATCAGAGGTATCCTTAAGATAACCGCAGATACCGCCTACATATTGCATTGCCGCAATATAGGAATCCACAAGACCGATATTTTTTATGGTGGCGGAAAGAGCATTACCGAAAAGACCGATATATGACCCGTCTGTCACATTATTATAGTACAATCCGCTTATCTCGTAACCCTGTCCGTCAAATACACCTGAAAAAGCTACGCCTTCCGAACTGCTTACGCGGTAACCTATGGGATTCCATAAATTAAAAGAATCACCGTTTGTAACATTACCCTCATCGTCATAGGTTATGCTTTCAAGCAGATTTTCATTTACAACAATATCTGCCGTAAGCTTTGCGTTGACCTGCGAATTACCTGCGTTAACATATTCCGCAAACCAATAAAGCTCTCCTGCGGTGCCTATAAGATAATAACCGTCGCTATCCTGAGAAGGCTCTGTTACGGTTATTGCCGTACTGTTATAGCTCTCTGCCTGAGCAGAAATATTTTCTGAAATTTCCGAAAGAGCATTTTCTGCCGCTTCAAGCGCCTCAACCGCAACAACGGATGGGGCAAGGCTGAAAAGCATCGAAATTGAAATCAGAACACCTAAAATCTTATATAACGACCTGTTTTTCTTCATATTTTTCATCTCCTTTTATTATATTTTCATTTTCTTTTGAACAATCCCGACAAGCTCCGAGCGTGTCCGAACTGTCATAGCAATCGTCACACACCCAGCGGTAACAATACCGGCATTGGTTAAAGCGTAATGCAAGCTGTTGGGTAGCATTTGCTTTAGCGTGGTTAAATGCTGTCTGACTGATTTTGTTCGCCTTACCCGACACACATCCCGAAAGCGTCCTTACATTTCTGCAGCCCAGCGGTAGCTTAACCGCATATTGCTTTCTTCCGCAAATAGCACATTCGGCAGAAAAGCTCAACGCCTCCGCATCCACTCGGATATGCTCATAAAACTGTTTCATATTGCACCTCCGTTTTTCATTGGTGATTTTCCAACAGAATTCTTGCCGTCCGTTGCAAAAACTCTTGAACTTATTTACCGACTGCATTATAATATAAGTAAATATTCCTGTTATCACAGCAATCGGTTTTTGCTGATTTCAGGGTATTCTACCCCTGTTTACACCTTTAATTTTATATATTTTTTCGCATTTGTATATCCCACGATGGTGGGATATTGGGGGAATACCCCCTGAAACCCGTTATTTTTCAACAAAATAAAGCAAAATTCCCACTTCAAAGCACATTTCGTGCATAAAAAAAGGAGAAGGCTTATGAACAATTCAATTTTAACCGAAAATCAGAAAAAGAGGATAGACATACCGCTGAAAAGACTGATATGCTTTGCTATGTTCAACTTCTGGCAGATGGGCTTTATCTATTATTTTCTTGAGCCATCTTCAGCCATTGACGGAAAAATACCGATACCTATTAATATAGATTACGGTACTCTGCTGACAGCGGTTTGTTACGTGCTGAGCATCCTTACAATGATTTTTCTTTCGAAAATTGTTGTATGGGTTCAGCGTATTGCAACGGGTGTTGCGCTGATTTCAGCAATCGGCTTTTTTCTTCCTCTGCCCGAGGATGCCCTGCGCCTTAACATTTATCTGCAGATTTTCTGCTGCTGCCTGATGATTGGCTTTGAAACCTTCCTTATTGTCAACTATTTTACGGAGAAAACCAGTATCAAGTATCTTACCTTTGGCTATGGTGTTGCAGTATCCTTAATTGCTCTGGTTCAGAATGAGCTTGTGTCCGTCCCCTTCTCCGTTTTCCGTTTCGGAATGCTTGCGGCTCTCGTTCTTATATTCATCTTCTTCCTGCACATGCCTACGGGTAAGGATATAAAAATCCGATATCTGAAGAAAAAAAGCGACGGAATAACCCCTCCTAAGAAGCTGATTCGAGGCATTTATCTTCTTGCTTTCATTATTGCCCTGATGGGCGTTTCAGGCCCTGCTATTGCAGGCAAGGTGAAGCACGGTATATCCGTTATGTATCTGGCAGTAGCAGCTTCCTGCTTCACAATGTATTTCCTCAATAAAAAATCAAGCATTCATCCCTTCCGTCTGATGCCGTTTCTTGTGGGGCTGGGCGGTATCGGATTCCTTCTGATGCTCGTAACCGAATATGTTCCTCAACTCACCTATGTTGCCTGCATACTCATTGGCTTCGGTATGGCTGCCTGTATGCTTGCACCCCTTTACGGTGTGCCGATTATGAAGGTCTATCCCTCCAGATACATAGCTCCCGCTATTATCGGACTTGCTATTTCAGCGGTTCTCGTTCATAGTGTTATCGCTGAAGTTTTCCTGGGCGCACCTACTATGCTTTATCTGGTTTATGCAGTAATTATGGCAGTTCTTGTTTTTATATATACTCAGGTAGAGCCATTTTTCCTTTTCAATCTTCGCAAAAGAACAATTGAAGAGAACGAGTACTTAAGAAACGATACGCCCGCTGCGGCAGAGCCTGTTGAAAATACTCTTGAAAAGCCCGACCCACTTGCTGTTCTCACTCCGAGAGAGCGCGAGGTTGCCGAGTTTATATGTATGGGTTACACCAATGCAGATATTGCTAAAATGATGTTTATCACCGAGCACACCGTTAAGGATCACACCAAAAAGATTTATCCGAAAATGGGCGTTCGCAGTCGCTTTGAGTTAGCAACCCTTGTCAGCAAGCACCGTTCTGACAACAGCTAAACCAAGCAAATTCACATGCACCACTTAAATAAGCTAAAACGCTCTCACCGCTTTAGTGAGAGCGTTTTTACCTATCAGTAATTCGTTGAATTGTGTAGTCAATTTTTCGCACTTTTTTGACCACATGTTATTCCATAATTTTTGAAAATTTCAGCTAAAAAATCCTGAAATTCCTAACAACATATAATAGCCAACAAGCAAACAGCACAATGTGTAGTGGTTAGCACTCTACGGACTACATATTGCGTTATTTGGGAGCAGGATGTCGGGGGTTCAAATCCCTTCACTCCGACCAAAAACGATTGAAAACCAATGGTTTTCAATCGTTTTTCTTTTATTGTTTTAATTATCAATTTGTGATATAATCAACTCGACAAACTTGAATTTGTAAACAGATAGAAAAAAGAATTTGTGGTGGTGTATTATGGTTGGGATTATGGATATCGGCGGCGGTTTAAGAGGAAACTATGTAAGCGGTATTATTGATTTTCTCCTCGATAATTCTATTGATATTGAATATTGTTTGGGCGTTTCTGCGGGTAGTGCAAATCTAATAACATACATAGCAGGTCAGCGTGGAAGATTAAAAAGCTTTTATGAGGAATATTCATTTGAAAGACAATATATGGGTATAGGTAATTATTTCTGCAAGGGAATGTATATCAACCTTGATTATATTTATTCCGATATAACAAACAGTTACGGCAAAAATCCGTTGAATTTTGATGCTATTACAAAATCAAAAAAAAAGTTTGTTGTTGCGGTAACTGATGCACAGACCGCTGAACAAAAATTTTTTTATAAAAGCGATTTCGCCTATGACGATTTTACTTTGTTAAAGGCAAGCTGTGCATTACCT
Source organism: Acutalibacteraceae bacterium (assembly GCA_045590875.1). GTDB lineage: Bacteria > Bacillota > Clostridia > Oscillospirales > Acutalibacteraceae > UMGS1532. The sequence continues at coordinate 1,423 of JAZNRT010000011.1, read as the reverse complement.
ATAGTTACCCGTCAACCTGTTTTATTTAAGAACAGAAGATATTTCGACGGCGGTATCTCTGACCCGATTCCATATAAAAAAGCTTTTGAAGATGGTTGTGACAAGCTGATTATTTGTTTGACACTTCCCGTTAGCTATAAGAAATCTGCTTTTCCTAAATGGCTTGTTAATCCATTACTTTTTAAATATCCGCAAATCGCAAAGGCTATAACAATGTCACACACATTATACCATAATAGGATAAATGAAATTCTTGAACTTGAAGAACAAGGCAAAGTGCTGATACTTTATCCTAAAGATTGTTTCGGAATTAAAACAGCAACAAGAAACAAAATCGGGTTAAACAAATTGTATCAGCTCGGATATAAGGATGCGGAGAAGATAGAAAAGTTTTTGAATATAGCCAAGAATTAATATCCTGACAAATTCCAATTTGTCGAACTAAAAACTACAGGAGCTGACTTTTTCAGTCAGCTCCCTTTCTTTGAATTATGCAGTAAAGTTTTTGGCATTTGGAAACGCGTTGGGTTTATGTTAAATACTAACGGACAGGGGAAAGTGATGAAGGTTTTTTCTTTGAATATTGCGTGTTGAAGTGAGCTTTTTCGGGGTTTTTATATGGGTATAGATTAAATGAGGAGTGAGAATTGGGAGAAGTTTTTCCACTTTGGCAAAATCACCAAAATGTTTCTACATTGTTTGTGCAATATCTGTAAATTGCCATCTTGAATTTAGCCTGAAATCAAGTATAATTGACTCTCGGTAATAAAAAAATTCAAGGTATAAACATTCAGAGGTACACATGCAAAATTCTATCACATTACTCGGTCACACATTAGGTTTTATTTCAGTCGCTTTATTCTTTTATTCTTATCAGCGTACCCAGAAAAGCAAGATAATGCTTATTCAGACTGCTGCAACAGCGTTAAGCTGTGTTCAGTATCTGCTTATAGGTGCTACATCCGGCTTCGCTTTAAACGTTGTTTGCATTATTCGTAATTTTGCATTCTATTATCGTGAAAAAAACAATAAAACAGATTTGGTAACACCTGTTTTTTTTGGTGCGGCTATGGCTGTAGTAAGCTGCTTCTCCTGGGAGGGCATTCACTCTCTTCTTATAACTCTCGGCCTTGTTGTTAATACTATTTGTATGGGTGTTTTCGATGCAAGGAGCTTCCGCAAAACAATACTTATTTCATCAACACTTATTCTTGCTTACAACCTTTTTGCCCTCTCATACAGCGGTATGTTAAGGGAATCCATATCACTTATTTCAGTTATTATCGGAATTATCCGTTACAGAAGCGTTCCTGTTAAGGTTATCAGCACAACCGAAATCAACACAACCGAAAAACTTGCAGCATAATAAAGCATAATTCAGAAGCAACAGTATTGAATGTACTGTTGCTTTTTTTGTTTTATG
>JAZNRT010000010.1:0-19429 GCA_045590875.1 Acutalibacteraceae bacterium | reverse complement strand
AATCAACGAAGGTGTGGATTTAGTTGTTGAACTTCCCTCCCCCTGGTCTTGCTCGTGTGCGCAAAATTTTGCCTACGGCGCAGTGTCTTTACTTAAAAGCTGTAATGCAGACAAAATCATCTTTGGCAGTGAATGCGGAAGTATTGACAGCCTTTATTCCGCCGCCGAAACGGATTTAAATCTGAAAATTGACGATAGCGAATTAAAAACCGGAAAATCCTTTGCTCAATTAAGAGAAAGATGCCTAACAAATATTTTAGGTGAGGAATTCTCAGCCATATTAAACGGCGCAAACAACAATTTGGCAATCGAATATATTAAAGCCTGCTTTATGCTGGATTATAAAGTAAATTTAGAAACAGTAAAAAGATTTGGCGCTCAACACGATTCTAATAAAACCACCGATACTATTTGCTCGGCTACTCACCTGAGGGAATTGATTTTAAATAATTCTCCGATTAAGAATTATGTTTCATATGATAATTTTAATCTGTATACTAAATGCATAAAAAACGGTAACTATCTTGATTTAGATTTTTATAAGAAATCAATAGTTTCTCAACTCCGCAGAATTGATGATTTCAGTAATCTGCCTGATATTTCAGAGGGTATTGAAAATAAACTCAAAAAGGAAGTAAAAACCTGTAACAGTTATGACGAGCTTTTAATGTCGGTTAAATCAAAAAGATATTCATTAGCCCGTATAAGACGACTGTTAATTTCAGCGTTTTTAGATTTTGACAACTCTCTGTTTTTAAAGCCTGTACCCTATATCAATGTTTTGGGCTTCACACCAAACGGTGAGCAAGCATTAAGAAAAATTGCAAAAAACACTGATATACCCATAATTATTTCGGGAAAGCATTCTGTTGCTCTTGGCAAGCAAGGACAACTGCTATTAAATAAAGAATGCAAACGAACTGATATTTACATGTCACTTTTAAATAAATCTTTACCCTGCGGAACTGACTTTACCAACGGGATTATTAAAACAAATTAAGCTTAAGAAAGGGTAATTTCAAATGCACGAGAACAAGCCACAAAAGGTATATAAAGATAAAGATTTTTTGCACCGCTGCATAACATACGGAATTACTGCATTTTTAGTTATAGCGGCAAGCATTACTTTTTACTTTTTAATTGAGCAACCCGAAAGTCTTTTCGGGTTTATAAATAAAGTTATATCTATACTTACACCAATAATATCCGGTCTTATAATTGCATTTCTGTTAAATCCATTTATGCTGTTTTATCAGAAATATGCAACTAAGTTTTTGTTAAAAAGATTAAAGAATAAGGATAGTGCATTAAAAATATCTAAATACTTAAGCATCTCGGCGGCACTAATTTCCGGATTGCTTATAATTGCCATTATTTTTTCTATTATAATACCAAACCTTGTTACCAGTATCACGGAGCTAACTGCAGATTTACCAAGAAAAGCACAAAGCTTTTTTATTTGGCTTTCAGAGATAACACCTTCTCAAATATTAAATTCAGTTGAAACTAAAGTGCTTTCGTATATTAACAGTTTGCTTTCCGATGATTTGTTAAAATCCTTTGACTTTGCCGCAGGAATATTGACCACAGGTGTAAAGGGACTTTATAATTTCTTTATAAATATTGTTGTTGGTATAATTGTTTCGTTCTATGTTTTATCCAGCAAGGATTATTTCAAAAGAATATCACAAAAAGCACTGTGTTTTATGTTTAAGAAAAACACAGTGTTGGAAATTGTGGATATTCTTAAGGAAAGTCACAAAATATTTACTAATTTTATAGTTGGCAAGCTTTTAGATTCACTTATAGTGGGAATAATTTGCTTTGTTGTTATGTTTTTTGCGGGAATGCCCTATGCCCTTTTAATAAGCTTCATAGTTGGCGTTACAAATATAATCCCCTTCTTTGGACCGTTTATAGGTGCAATTCCTTCAGCCTTCCTGATTCTTTTGGATACGCCTATTCAAGCGTTATATTTTGTAATCTTCATAATAATACTGCAGCAGTTCGATGGCAATATTTTAGGCCCTAGAATTTTAAAAGGTTCATTAGGGATTTCATCCTTCTGGGTTGTTTTTTCTATTATGCTTTTTGGCGGACTCTTCGGTTTGATTGGTATGATAATAGGCGCACCCTTGTTTGCCATAATTTATAACATTATCGGTAGATTGATTAACAAAAGGCTTATTGCAAAAGGTTTACCAACAGATAATTCTCAATACATTGATGTAAGCAATTCATTAAAAACAGATAAACAACAATCGCAGTTTTATTAAAGAAAGTAGTTGTAAAATCCATATGCGCAAACTTTTTTCGTTTATATTTATATTTGTTTTTACAATTTTTTTACCGATATATGCTAGCGGTGAAGAAATACAAGATTCTAACAGCTTAACCACTTACAATCAACAGAAGATAGTTTCTCTTGATAAAAAGAAAATACTGATAATCGGTAATTCTTTTATGTATTACGGAAACTGTGTAAACTATGGAAATCAAGGAAATAATGACGCTGGCTACTTTTACAGACTTATTGCATCAAATGGTGAAAAAGCAACAGTAATTGACCATACATACTCCGGAAAAACAATAGAATATATCACAGAGAATTACATTTCTGAATTAACAAGTGACGAATTAAATTCTTTTGATTATGTTGTAGTATCGGAAGCTGCACAAAAAGATTTAGACACCATATGGGCTTGCGAAAACCTGATGTCTTTATTCCCTGAAACTACACAGTTTTATTTCTTAAATCACTATTATAATTACGAGAAAAACATCGAAGCAACATTAAATTCCTTTGAAGAGTTGCGTTTGATGGGTATGGAGATTGTGGATTGGGGCAAACTTGTTTACGATATTTATAACGGTGCTACAGAAGTTCCCGGAGCCACACTTCAATATAACAAAAATAGCTTTGTTAAAAACAATGTAGGTGAAACAAATGGCGTGAACTATGTCGGTACGGGGAAAGACGGTGACGATAAGCATCCCAATCCTCTGTCAGGCTATATAGCGGCACAAATGCTATATTCAACTATCACTGGCCGTACTGCTCAATTTTCTGATTATAGCTTTTGTAACAATAGTTCAATACATAGATCCTTTAATTTTGATTCCTATATTTCCGCACATTACACATCACCTGACGACACAAATTTCCCCCAAATTTTTGCATCTGCAAAGGATATGTATGGCTTACAACAGCTTATTGACATATATAACGAAGCCTCTGGTCGACACAGTCTTGTAAAGGTTGATGGTGTTGAGCCTACTTGTGTCTCCTCGGGCTTGACAGAAGGTTATTTTTGCGCTGTATGTAAAGAAGATTTAATACCACAAGAAATTATACCAAGCCTACGCGGTCACATCATTAAAGTTAATGGTGCGATTGCTCCTAAATGCGAAGCCACAGGTAAAACAGAAGGTATCTCTTGTGCTGAATGTGGTGAAACACTTCTTAGCCAAAAAACAGTTCCTGCCCTAGGTCACCAGAGTACTAAAACTAAAACCACTCCGTCTACTCTTAACAAAGCCGGCAGCATCAAAGAAATCTGTACAGGATGTAATAAAATTGTTTCTGAAACGAAAATATACAGAATTAAAACCGTTTCACTGTCAACTACTGAATATATCTACAACGGAAAAAGCAAAAAACCCTCTGTTATCGTTAAAGATTGGCAAGGCAATTTACTTACCAAGGGAATAGATTATACAGTATCTTATCAAAAAGGTAGAAAAAATGTTGGTATCTACTTGGTATCTGTTACTTTTAAGGGCAACTATTCCGGAACAAAAAACGTTATATTTAATATCAATCCAAAGAAAATATCAAATGCAAGCGTTACCTGTATTAAAAAGGCAAAATACACAGGAAAAGCAATTAAACCCACTGTTGCTTTAAAGCTTAGCGGTAAAAAGCTAAAGAAAAATATTGATTATACTGTTACTTATAAAAACAATAAAAAAACCGGAAAAGCGACTATTAAAATTGCGGGTAAAGGTAATTATGTAGGTACTATAAGTAAAAGCTTTGTTATTTATCCCCAAAAGCCAACTTTACGCTCTGTGAAATCAACCCGCGAAAAAACAATGACTGTAAAGTGGAAAAAGGATAGCAACGCAACAGGATATAAGATAACCTATGCCACAAATTCTAAATTTACTAAAAATAAAAAAACAATTACAGTTTCTTCGTATAAAAAATATAAGAAAACAATTGAAAAACTTTCATCTAATAAAAAGTATTACGTTAAATTGAGAAGTTATGTTACCATAGATGGCAAAAAATATTACAGTTCCTACAGTAAAACCAAAAGAGTTACTATAAGATAGAAAAACAATCGCTGTTAGTTAAACAGCGATTGTTTTTTTGTTTATCGTTTCATTTCAAAGTTATTTGAAGGTATTGTGTACATAATACCTATAGCGTTATTTACAACACTTACAGGGGCATTATAAGAATTAGACATAAATTCCTCAAAAAAATGTCCACCCTCAACAGGGTTACCTATAAGAATATGGCATGGATCAATTTTAATAATGTGGGAATTAAGGCTTTGAGCTATGTTATCACTATATATGATATCAATACCGCATCGGCATTTTTTAGACAATATGTTAAGAATTTTTAGTTCATGGCTTTTTATTTTAGCGCTGCTTTCTTTTTTTAGTACAGTAACGACATATAATTCTCTGTTAAGCTTGTAAGATAATTCTTCTCCGTATTTAATTAACTTTTCACAACCTAACTGCGCCGTAATGCACACAAGTACTGGTGACATATTATTCATAAGGATTACCTCCCATTGATAATATAATATAAATTTTGGAAATGTATATATACTTTTTATTAAATAATTATAAACAATTTTTTGTAGAAGGACTTGAAGTTTTGTTAAAAAATGCTATAATTAGGTAAAAAGCGCCGAAGGAGGTCGAAAATTTGAAGGATACCGGTGTTTATCGCGCAGTTGATGAATTTGGAAGATTTGTTATACCGAAAGAATTGCGTAAAATGATTGGAATTGAGGACGACAAAGATTCTGCTGATTTATACCTAGTCGGCAACAAACTATATTGCATAAAACAAGGCTCCAACAATACCGATGTCTGCATTTCCAGAAAAATCGATCGACTTGGCAGAATTGTTATACCAAAAGGAATTTTAAAAACCTTAAACTTTGATATTGAATCGGATAGATTTCATATTTTTACCGAAAAAAACAAAGTTATTCTGGTACGTACACCATGTGGTTGTGTATTTTGCGGAAGCACACAAAACACTATAGAATTTTCTAACAGATTGATTTGCGACAGTTGCTTTAACGAAATTATTAAATTATTATAGACACTTTAAAAGCTATCGAATAACCGCCAATTGTTTGCGGAAACCGATAGCTTTTATTTTATCCTAATAAATAGTTATTAAAGTATATATTTATTTATTCATCGGAATTTGAAGAAACAATAGCAATAGATAGGTCGATTAATTGCTGTTGGTCAACCTCTGCAGGAGCACCACTCATAAGTTCACCCGAATTTGCAACCTTCGGGAAAGCGATTACTTCACGCAGAGATTCGCAACCTAACATAAGCATGCAAAGTCTGTCAAGACCGATCCCCATACCACCGTGAGGAGGAGCGCCATATTTAAAGGCATCGATAAGGAATCCAAATTTTTCATTGGCTTCTTCATCACTCATTCCAAGTGCTGAAAACATTTTGTTTTGAAGAGCGGGGTCGGTAATTCTTATAGAGCCACTGGAAAGCTCTACACCGTTTAAAACCAAATCATAACACTTTGCAAAAACTTTTTCAGGTGCAGAATCCAAATATTCAATACAATCATCCATTGGCGAAGTGAATGGGTGGTGCATAGCAACATATGAATTTGTATCTTCATTGTATTCAAAGAAGGGAAACTCGGTTATCCAAAGGAAATTCCACTTGTTCTTTGGAATTATATCCAATTTCTTTGCTACCTCTAAACGCAATGCACCAAGCACTGACAAAGCAAGATTCTTTTTGTCCGCAATAAAGAAAACAACATCACCTTTTTCGGCACCTGTTAGCTTGAATATATTATTCATTTCCTCATCGGTCATAAATTTGGAGAAAGAACAGGTAGGTGTATCCTCTACCCATCTTATATAACCCAAGCCTTTAGCACCGATACCTTTAACCATTTCGGTAAGCTTGTCAATTTCTTTGCGGGTAAGAGTTGCAGCACCATTTTTAGCTGTAATAGCTCTAACAGTACCACCGTTTGCAATTGCTCCTGAAAAAACAGAGAACCCACAATCCTTTACAACTTCTGACACATCTATAATCTTCATATCAAAGCGTGTATCAGGCTTATCGGAACCATATTGCTCCATAGCATCGATATATTTCATTCTTGGCAGAGGTGAGGGAATATCTACATTTAAAACCTCTTTAAATAAACGAACAATAAATCCCTCGTTAACCGAAAGCACGTCCTCCATATCAACAAAAGACATTTCAAGGTCTATCTGTGTAAATTCGGGCTGACGGTCGGCGCGAAGGTCCTCATCGCGGAAGCATCGGGCTATTTGCATATATCGGTCTACACCCGAAACCATAAGCAACTGTTTATACATTTGAGGAGATTGGGGTAATGCAAAAAACTTGCCCTCGTGCACACGGGAAGGAACGAGATAGTCGCGCGCGCCCTCAGGTGTAGATTTTATCAAAACAGGAGTTTCTACTTCGATAAAGCCCTGCTCATCATAATAATCCCTTGCCACCTTTACAATTTTATGACGTAACAACAAATTGTTTTGTAAACTAGGTCTTCTTAAATCCAGATATCTGTACTTAAGGCGAAGTTCTTCGTTGGCGCCTGTTGAATCTAAAATTTCAAATGGTGGTGTTTCAGCCTTGCCGAGAATTCTTAAGTCAGTAACGAAAATTTCAATTTTACCTGTAGGTATTTCATTATTTTCAGCTGAACGGTGGCGAACATTACCCTTTGCCATAAGAACAAATTCAGAGCGTATTGTAAATGCTTTTTCGAAAATTTCTTTATCAGTATTATCGTCAAATGCAAGCTGAACAATACCGGTTCTATCCCTTAAGTCGATAAAAATCAACTGACCTAAATCTCTTTGTTTCTGCACCCAACCGCAAACAACAACCTCTCGCTCTTCGTCGGCTGTTGTTAGCGTTCCGCAGCAATCGGTTCTTTTTAAACCGTTCATTGTATCTAACATAAATGTCACCTATCCTTATGGATATAATTAGTTTTGATTATTATTAAAAAAATCAACTGAATCTGTCAATTCTTCAAAAGCTGTATCCAATTTGCTTTTATATACAGCATCAATCAGCCCTTCAGGCAATGAAACCTCAGACTTTTCCCAAGTTTCGGTATTGCTGAGAACTGCCTTTTTGTTAGCGAGTTCGTCATCACCTATAACAGTACTAAAGGCAGCGCCGATTTTATTAGCATATTTCATCTGTGCTTTAACACTTCTACCAACTAAGTCGGTTTCAACCGAAAAGCCCTCGTCACGAAGTAATGCAGCAAGCTTAGTGGCATATACACTTGCATCATTACCCATAGAGGCAATATATACATCGCATTTTTTCGGAGCGGGAAATTCTGTACCTTGATTTTCCATAACCATTAAAAGTCGCTCGATGCCCATAGCAAAGCCTAACGACGGAGTAAATTGACCACCCATCTGTGATACGAGACCATCGTATCTACCGCCGCCGCAGACTGTGGACTGAGCGCCAATTGAGCCTGAAACAAATTCGAAAACTGTACGGGTGTAATAGTCGAGGCCACGAACAATTTTTGGATTAACTGTAAATGATATTTCTGCCGCATTGAGATGTTGCTTAACAGCATCAAAATGATTTTTACAATCATCGCAAAGAAAATCCAGCATAACAGGAGCATCTTTGCAAATTTCACCGCAAACGGGAGATTTACAGTCGAAAATACGCATAGGATTTCTGTCTAATCTTTCGGCGCAGGTGCCGCAAAGTTCCTGTAAATGTTCATTGAAATAATTCTTCAGAGCTGTATTGAATTTTGCACGACATTGGGGGCAACCAATAGAATTGATTTCCAATGATATATCTTTAATGCCTAATTTATCAAGTATATTTTTTGCTAATGATATTACTTCAGCATCTGCCGCAGGATTTGCTGCGCCAAAGCATTCTACACCAAACTGATGGAATTCACGCAGTCTTCCGGCTTGTGGCTTTTCGTAGCGAAAACAAGGTCCTATATAACAGGTTTTAACAGGCAGAGCTCCATTAACAACACCGTTCTCAATGACCGAGCGAACTGTTCCCGCTGTCATTTCAGGGCGTAACGTTATAGAACGGTTGCCTTTATCTAAAAAGGTGTACATTTCCTTTTGAACAACATCAGTAGTATCCCCTACACTACGGGCGAAAACCTCTGTATGCTCAAATATAGGTGTGCGCACCTCTTTGAAACCATAAAGCGATGCCGTTTCTAACATAGTATTTTCAACATACTGCCATTTATAACTATCCTCCTGTAGCACATCAGCTGTGCCACGGGGGGCTTTATTTTGCTCTGCCATAATCATCTTCCAATCAAAAATATTTCATAAATAAAGGGCGGCAAAAACCGCCCAGTATGTTTAAATCTTGTCGGCTCTTACAATATCTCGCCAATCAAGATCTCCGCGTTCAAGGCCGTGTATCAGCATTTCTGCAGTAGCAATATTAGTAGCTACCGGAATATTATGTACATCGCAAAGCCTCAATATGGACATTTCATCCGGTTCGTGTGGCTTAGGATTAAGAGGATCTCTGAACAAAAGAACCAAATCTATCTCATCGCAACCGATTCTCGATGCTATCTGCTGTGCTCCGCCCTGATCGCCGCTGAGGAATTTAACAACCTCTAAGCCTGTGGACTCAGATATAAGCTTGCCCGTTGTGCCTGTTCCTAACAGATTATGTCTGCTGAGCACACCACAATACGCAATACAAAACTGTACCATCAATTCTTTTTTTGCATCATGAGCTATCAATGCAATGTTCATTTTACCACTCCTAATTTAAATTACAAATTGTTAAGTGAAGGCAAAGGAATGTTTTTACCCTCAAGCCTGTTTGCTATTCTTAAAAAGGCTTTAAAGGCATAGCTTTTAAAGTATAACTTACCGCTAGCACTCAAGAGTCCCAACCCTGTATCTAAGGGTATGATACCCTTAAGCATCAACCCCGACTTATCTATTATCTCGTCTAGGGTTAGATTTGGGTTTCTTTTTAACATAAAATAATCGAATTTGTTAATTATTAAATATTTGTGTTTTACCTCTGCTTCATCTAAAAGATTGTATAAAACAGAAGCACTGCGACAGCCTATCATATCGAGTGACTCGACTATCAAAACATCTGCAAAAGGTGGAATTGATTTATAAAATGCCACGTCTATTCCTGCAGGACAATCCACAATTACATTGTCATAAATATCGGTTACTTTATAAAGGAATTTTCCAAATTCTGCTTTACTGAAGGAGTTAATTTCAGCAGGCGCAGCGATTAAATCAATATTACTGTTAACCTTTAATATAACTTCTTCAAGTAATTTATTGTAATTCAGGATATCGCTTAAGTCAAAAACCAACTGTTCGCTTACACCAAGCATTAAATCAAGGCAACGCAGACCCTCATCCAAATCTATTAAAAGCACCTTGCGTCCCCGTTTTGAAAACGCAGTAGCTAAGCCGATTGATGTGGTAGATTTGCCTGTGCCACCCTTTCCGGAAGCGACAACTGTTAAAAGTCCCAAGTGGATTACCTCCAAATTTGTATTTAACATTATAGCATAAGTTTAATATAATGTAAAGTTACTTATTGTAAAATTTTATCAAAATTAGTATCGTTTTCTTTGCCGTACTGCTTTAAGAAATACTCATCAAATATTTCTTTAACCAGCGATGCACTAACATAACTCTTCAATCCGTGTTCTATAACAACCGACACAGCAATCTCAGGAGAATCAAATGGTGCAAATGCAACAAACACACTATGGTCACCGCCGGCATTTTCGGCAGTTCCGCTTTTACCACCAACCTTAATGTCATAGTCATCAAAAATCGAACTACCCGTACCCTCAGTTGTAACCGAAAGCATACCTTCTTTTACGGTTGAAAATACAGATTTGCTGAAGTTAATTTTATTAAGAACTGTCGGTTCGTATTCATATACGGTTTTTGTAAGAGAATAGTTCATCACCTTTTTAAGAAGGCTTGCTTTATATCTTACACCATTATTAGCAATAGTTGATGTATACATACAAAGCTGAAGCGGGGTAAACATATTGTCGGACTGACCGATAGCTGCCTGCAAGGTCATACCCGGTGACCAGGTAGAGCCAATGCTCTCTGAATAGTCGGAGCCTGCCAATACACCTGTGCTTTCCGGTATTTCAACACCTGTGCTCGTTCCAAGTCCATATTGCAAGCAATACTTATTCATATCGGTTATACCGATTCTTCTTCCCAATTCATAAAAATAACAGTTGCAGGAAACAGAAAGCGCTCCGGTGAGGTTAACATATTTATGATATCCCATACATACAGGCTGGTAATCCTTATAATGTCTGTAAACACTGCTACAATACAAGGTTTCGCCCGATGTGATTTTATTAAGATAAAGGCCAATGGTAGCTATGGCAGGTTTGAAGGTAGAACCCGGCGGATAAACACCTTGAAATGCTCTGTTAAGCAGCGGCATATCATCATCCGCTAAAAGAGTATCATAGTTTTTCTCGTATTCCTTCATTGTATAGGAAGGATAGTTTGCAGCGGTTAATATATTGCCTGTTTTAACATTTGAAACCACAACCGAGCCACTGGTTATTTCACTGTTCTTGCTATTTAATTCCTTAATTAGTTCTTCTAAACTGTTTTGGGCAACTAATTGAAGCGTTTTATCCAAAGATAGTATTAGTGTGTTTCCCGCCACAGCTTCCTTAGTGATTTCTGAGGATATAATATTTCCCGAACTATCAAGTTTATAGGTTATTTCTCCGTCGGTTCCACGAAGGAAATCCTCATATGCATATTCTATTCCGCTGACACCCACAGTATCATTATAGGAATAGCCTTTCTTTTTGTAGTTTTCCCATTCCTCTGCCCTTATGGAGCCAACTGTACCGATAATGTGGGTTGCAATATTGCCGTCCATATATTCGCGCATAGGAACAGTAGTGATTTCAACACCCTGAAGCTCATTATCAATTTCATAAATTGCCGTCATCACTTCGTCGCCGACATCTTCAGCAAAATTATAGGGTAAGGACACAGAAAAATCCTTAAGCTCCATAGTATAACGTACACCCATAATAGTGCGCTGAAGTTCGGTGTTCACACCCTCAAGCTCATATCGCTTAACCATACTGTCAAAGCAGTTTTGAGCAGTTGCATAGCTATTGAGACCCAACTTGGTTTTAAGGGTAGCAATGTCATTGTCATCACCGTCGAAAACTACCTTGTTTTGTTTTAAAGGTAATTCGTCTATCCAATCTATACTCTTGCTTTTTAGATATCCCGTAAGAATACTGATAGTGTTGTTGATGTTATCCATATCAATGTATGCACGGTTAAAGGTGATGTTATAACCGTCTCGGTTAACGGCAATAGGCCTGCCATAGGTATCCAGAATTTCACCTCTAGGAGCCTTGATAACGGCAGTTCTTTTTGTTATACCGTCGGCTTGCGCTAAATAAAAATCTCTATCGGTAACCTGCAGTTGAAATACACGGGCGCTGTAAGCCACCATTACAATAATAATAATCAGTGACAAAACAATATTGCGCTTGTCAACCTTTTTCTTACTTCTCATTGTTTTGTCACCAACTTTCGTTTAATAATTAAATCAACATCTTTTTCCTTATATTGATAATCAATTTCATACCCCAATACATTGGAATTGAAAATAAAACTGTTAAAAATACCAGCTTTAAAAATGACTGAGAAAAATATTGTAAATTAAACCCACCGAAGCACCAATGTCCAAAATAGTAAATCAAAGCTGAAAGAAAGGTCATAATAAGGGCAGACCTAAAGTTATTGTTAATAATTTTTAAAATCAAAACACCGCTGAAATAGCCTATGAGCATTAAAATAATGGAATTATAACAAATAGTATTTGAGCTGACTGCGTCTACTAAGCTACCAAATAAAATACCGAAAACGGCACCTATTTTATCATCCCAATACATACCGCAAAAAACCACAGCAGGTAGCATCAATTGAGGGAAGTCGCCTGCGAACTTATCCGAAAAAATATCAGTATATTGAATTATATACATAAGAAAAAACAACAAACCAAAAACAGTAAGCAGCGAATAATCGTAATTGTTTTTTTGCTTCAATTAGAATCTCACCCGCCTTTGGAGGTAATAGAACCCTGACCATTAAAATAAGTTATAACCATAACATCCCTCAGGTCAAGAATATCTGCCGCACAATCGATAGTTGCGGTTATTGAGGTTTGATTTTCGTCTGAGGAAATGCTGCTGATAGTACCAACAACAAGGCCTTCTGGAAAAATGCCACCACCTGCAGTAACAATTATATCGTTAAGTGCAACTGTACAGCTTCTAGGTAAATTATAGAATTTACACTGTCCGTTTGATGAAACGCTTGGCTCACCTGTTACTATACCAACGTCTGATGTGCGGTAATCTACACATCCTACATTTAGGTCATTGCTCAATATAGTTGTAACCTTTGAGTAGCTTGGCCCCACCTCAGATATATATCCAACAAGACCTGAAGAGGTAATCACAGGGTCCTTATAAGAAATGCCATTAACCGAACCTTTATTTATTGTAAACAAATATCCCGAATCTCCGTTGTCTCTTGAAATGAGGGTTGCAGCTTCGAACATATAATCGTCATTTGCTTCCTTCATATCGAAAAACTCTTTGAGAAATTCGTTTTCCTTCTTTATTTCATCATAGTCTACAATTTGTGAGGTAAGTTCATCAACGCGTTTTTGAAGTCTGTTATTTTCTTCAATTAGTTGCTCTCCATCATTTAATTTAACTGTAAAATCCTCTATACTATTGCTGATATAGGCAGCAGCAGAACGGAAAGGCTGTGCAATAGCACCCAATATGCTGGCATGAGGAGAAATGGTTCCGCCGATAATTCTAATAATTATAGAAACAATCAGCAAACCCGCTGTAACACCGCATATAATTTTAAACCTTCTGCTTCGAAAGAAAAAACGCATTTTTTAACACCTTTTTATCTATATCTTTTACTTTTTTTGCTAGCATAAGTATCAAAAGAAGTGGCATTATCCAACCATTTTGATGTGCCGAGAACAACACAATCCAATGGGTTATCCGCTACAGTAACAAAAATACCTGTTTCTTCTGAAATGAGCTTATCTATTCCTCTAAGAAGCGCACCGCCGCCTGTTAGTATAATTCCTCTGTCTATAATGTCTGATGCAAGTTCAGGAGGAGTTTTTTCAAGGGTGGATCGAATTGCATCTACTATTTGCATAATTGTATCAGAAATTGCTTCCCGAACTTCTTCAGAGTTAATCTCGATGTTTTTTGGCAGCCCATCTAAGAGGTTTCTTCCTCTGACTTCAATTGTTTGCTCACCTTCATAAGGTAATGCTGAACCTATGCTGATTTTAATTTCTTCAGCCGTTCTTTCACCTATCAGCATATTATGCTTTTTGCGCACAAAATTGATTATGGCTTCATCAATGTCATTACCAGCAACACGCACTGATTGCGCTGTAACAATATCCCCTAGCGCAATTACCGCTACTTCAGAAGTACCTCCGCCGATATCTACTACCATACTGCCTTTAGCGTCGTTAATATCAACTCCTGCACCAAGTGCCGCCGCCATAGGCTCTTCTATTAAATCGGTATCTACAGAGCCTGCCATTCGCGCAGCATCATAAACAGCACGGCTTTCAACTTCTGTAACTCCAGCAGGTATGCAAATAAGAACACGTGCACGGGAAAAAACCGAGCCCTTTAAGGCTTGTCGGATAAACCTTTTCAACATTGCGGCAGTTACGTCGAAGTCTGCTATAACGCCATCTTTTAATGGGCGTACCGCAACTATTGAGCCGGGAGTTCTGCCTATCATTTCCTTAGCTTCTTTCCCCACCGCCTTAACCGCATCGTTACGCACATCATACGCAACTACAGAAGGCTCTCTCATAATGATACCTTTATTTTTAACACATACAAGTGTGTTGGCTGTGCCTAAATCAATACCTATATCTCTTGAGAACATATATTACCCTCCAAATTGAAATTTTTTAAAACTTTATATAGCTTGTATGCCGGCAATCCCATAACCGAATAATAGTCACCGTCAATAGCTTTTATAAACCTGCATCCCAAGCCTTGAATTCCGTATGCACCTGCTTTATCCATTGGCTCGCCGGTTGAAATGTACCATTCAATTTCCTCATCCGTTAGTGCGCCGAAGGTGACCTTTGTCGGAACAGTGAATAATTCGGTTTGTTCTTTTGAAATAACGCAAACACCTGTGTAGACTGTGTGCGTATTGTCAGAAAGCGCTTTTAGCATTTGCTTGGCATCATCTTTGTTAAAAGGTTTACCAAGCACTCTGCCGTTTAATACAACTATTGTATCTGAGCCGATTACAACAGCATCACTATTTTGGTGTAATACATCCTTGGCTTTTAATAAAGCAAGGTGTCCGGCTATTGATGAAATTGGCATATCTGCGGGATATGTTTCATCCACAGTTGAGGTTTTACAAACAAAATCAAAACCGAGTTTTTCAAGTATTTCCTTGCGTCTTGGTGAAGCAGATGCCAAAATAAGCATTGTAAGACTCCTCTATTTTAACCAAACACGGGTTGGTTTCTACATAATTTTATATTTTATTATACCAAATATTCCTCCCTGTTACAAGGGGAATATTTAATAATATAAAAAAATTCAACAGCTGTAAAAACACAGCTGCTGATAATTTAAATTCCTAATAAAACATAGGTTATGCTTGAAAAAACACAAAATAAACCAACTAGAGAATAAATGGCATTTTTTACTATTACAGAAAACTTAGATTGAGCAATTTCGCATTTATTCAAAAGTTCACCAATAAATACAATGCCAATAACAATAAGTGGAGTGGCATACCTTATGTTTTGCGTGCAGGTAAACTCAAACGAAAGACAAAAATAATAATACATTACAAGGTTAATAAAAAATGTGATGAGAAGAAATATGTTGAATAAAGAACTATTGCCCTTGTTTTTAATTATCCAATAAAGTATAGCAACAATGCTCAAAACGGCAAGAATGGCTCCAATCCAAAATAGGGCTATCCCCCAAACCTCAATCTGAGGATAATTGAAGCTGTTAACACTTTCTCCAAACATTGAGGTCTTAAGAAGTCCTATTGTTGGATTGTATTCAAAATATGGGTTTCCCCACATATCAAACACATATTCAAACTGATGTAAACCAAAATCAAATAGTCGGCGAATTGCAGAATGATAGCCAATATACTGGGGATTATCTACTTCAAGAAGCGGTATATAGTTTACCGGGACAGCATAAAGCAAATAATTTCGTACACTCCACCAAAGTCCCAACGGTATGCAAATAACGGCAAAAGCAGAATACTGTTTTAAATAGAATGAAAATTTACTCCGCTTGGATTTTAAATCGCATATCATAGCATAAAGAAATACAAAAGCAACAGCGGGTGCCACCATCCAGGAGGAAAGCTTGGTCATCATTCCCAGCCCTATACAAAACGCAATTTTTACTATATCTGTGGTTTTTCTGTTGTTGTACCACTTTAAGGTATAGTAGATTGCCGCTAACTGAAATGTTATAGAAAGTATATCGTTGTTTATGCTTCCTGCAAAAATAATAAATGTTGGGTGAAATGCGAGTATAGAGAAACAAAGGGATATAGTTTTTTGAGATAAATTAAATTGCTGTAAAATACGGTAACCTATTAACATGCAAAGTGCTGAATAAAACAAGCTTAAAATTTGCAGACTTTCGCAAGCATTGGTGTATTCCACACCGCATTCAGTAAGTAATCTCAAAAAGCCTGCTGAAATTATATGATGCAGCGGCGGATGATAAAACTGCCAAACCTCTCGGACATCAAAATTAGGAAGACCAAAATTAGCGTATATATATTCAATATATCCCGCGTGTCCTTGTCCGCTTCCAAAAAGCTCAACATCGTGTTGACGCTCGGTGCAGCCTGTATATAAAACATACTGAAGCCGTAACAGCATGCCCGCTGCAAATACAAGCAATATAATACTTTGGTGATTTAATTTATCAGTTTTGTATAAGAATACAGCTACTGTAAAAATAATTATAAATCCAATGGCAGCAGCTGAAGTACTGTTAAATTCTATTAAAGAAAGCAATAATGAAAGCGCACAAAACATCCCTATATATACATAGGGATGTTTTTTACCTATATCAAATATCCTTGTTGTTGCTCTTTCTAACAAAATTCACGACCTCTACTTTTTTTCGTGATATTCTTTCTCTGTATTGATCTGCCAAACAGAGCTTTTATCGTTGGAAATGCCCGTGATAACATCAACTGTACGCATTGCAGTTAACATTGAATGATCCATATTATTATATCTATGCTGACCATTTCTGCCAATACAATATAGATTCGTTATACCATTTAAATAATCAATGACCTTGTCGAAATCGCTGTAGGTATCGAAATAAGCAGGGTATGCTTTTTTTACTCGCTCGCAGTGGTAATCAAGAACATCAGCCTTTTGTATAACGCCCATACTTTCCAGCTCACCAACAACGAAATTTGAAAGCTCGGTGTCAGACAAATTCCAAAAAGCATCATTTTCTGTACAGAAGTATTCCAAACCAATCCAAACCGAGTTCTGTGGGTCTTCGACCATATATGGCGACCAATTGTTGAAAATCTGAATTCTACCTAACTTAACACCCCTGTCCTGAACATAAATCCAACAGTCTGGAACAATGTTGCCTAATGTTTTCAGTTTTGTTTTATTTACCAAATTAAGCTTTTTAACAAGAAGGCCAACGGTAACAAAATCGCGATAAGGTAAATTTTCTGCAATATAGGAAATTTGCCTATCGGGAGAGTTGCCAATAATTCCACCTACCAAATCCTTTACGGGCATAGAAGAAATATAGATATCACCTTGAACTTTTACCTTTTTACCATCTATTTCACATACGATATAATCAATTGAATCATCAATTTTGTTAAGCTTAATTACCTTACAGCCCTTTATTATTCTGCCGCCCATATATTCAATTTCCTTAGCGACCTCTTCCCAAAGCTGACCCGGACCGAATTTGGGATACAAAAACTCTTCAATCAATGATGTTTCTACATTCTTTTTATCACCTTTAAAAAGCTTTAAGAATATATCCTTAAAAAGAGCAGAAACAGATAATCCTTTAACCCTTTGAGCACCCCAATCTGCTGAGATTTCGCTAGGATGTCTACCCCAAAGTTTTTCTGTATAATCCTCAAAAAACATACTGTAAAGTACTTTTCCAAAGCGGTTTATATAAAAATCCTCTAAAGAGTTTTCAGGAAGCTTGCTTATTACTGAATGAAGATAAGAAAAACCTGCTTTAATAGTTGTGATTAGACCCATATTAGCAAAGGTCGTGGGCTTCATACTAATTGGATAATCAAAAAACTTGTTGTTGTAATAAATTCTGGAAACTCTGTTTCTCACAAGCATAAGATTATCTTCTAACTCAGGGTCAGGACCGTTATCCGACAATGTTTTTTCTCTATTTAATATTTTATCATCAAAGGATGGTTTTCCTTGCAATGGCATTCGCTGGAGCCACCAATTCATAACCTCGTCGCTTTTTGAAAAGAACCTATGTCCACCTATGTCCATACGGTTTCCATTATATCTCACAGTTTTTGAAATTCCGCCTATGCTGTCGCTCTCTTCTAAAACAACAACATTATATTCCTTGCCGGATTTTAATAATTCGAATGCTGCGGTAAGTCCTGCAGGACCTGCTCCAATAACTACAACTTTGTTCATATATCTAGTACTCCAAATAATTTTAATTATGTTTATTTCATATTAACATACAAATTATAGTTTTGCAATCGTTAAGGAAAATACAATAAAATAAATTTAAGTAAATTTATGTTGAACGAAGGAATAAAATATGGTATAATATTAAAAAATGTATTATTATGTGTACACATTACTATAAAAGTTTTGGGGTGACAAATATGGCCAAGGTTGGTTTTAGACGCGAATTGTTAGGTTTTAACCGCGAAGATGTAATTGAATACATAAAGAAGATGCAAAAGGATAATTCTGAAAAAGAAACAGAGCTTATCAGCAGTATAGACAATCTTAACAGACGCAACGCCGAACTAATAGACGAGTTGAAGATCATTCCCCAGCTTGAGGCTAGTCTTAAGATAAGCGAGGCAACTATTGAAAAACTTTCAAATGAAACTGCTGCTTTACGTGCAAAGCAAGCTGAGGTTGAAAACATTAGTCGTGATATTGCAAAAATGTATTTAGTTGCGAAATCTAACGCCGAGGTTATCAAACAATCAACTAAAGATAGTTCGGACTTGGCCTTTTATGAAATTAACAGAACTATGCTTACTCTTGAGGAAATGCAGGCTAAGCTTAAGGATATTAAAAGTGAGATTTACGAAGCCTCACAAAAATATAGCAATGACCTTGAATATGTTTTCAAGTCCTTCTCTGCTGCTAAAGAAACTATAAACAATATCTCAGAAAAAGTAAGCGAGGTTATTTCAAAAGAGTAAACATGAACGAATATATTATTGATACAGAAAAAATATCAGAATATACAGATAAGCTACGTGCCGGAGACAAAGTTTTGCTTTCCGGCACTGTTTTTACTGCGCGAGATGCCGCACATAAAAGGCTTATAAATATGATTATCAATAAAGAGACGTTACCCTTTACAATTAAAAATGCTGCAATTTATTACGCAGGGCCGACACCGACGCCAAAAGGTCTTAGTATTGGCAGTTGCGGACCCACCACTTCCAGCAGAATGGATACATACTCCCCCGCTCTTTTAGAGCTTGGTCTTAAATGTATGATAGGTAAAGGTCCACGTTCTGAGGCAGTTGTTGAATCTATTGTTAAAAACAAAGCGGTGTATTTTTGTGCAATCGGTGGCGCAGGCGCACTTGCAAGCAAATGCATAGACTCCTGTGAGATTATCGCATTTGATGATTTGGGGTGTGAATCGATTAAAAAACTGCAGTTTAAAAACTTTCCGCTAATAGTGGCTATTGACAGTTACGGAGGTAGCTTGTTTTGAAAACTATAATTAAAATTATTTCCTTTATTTTAAGCGTATGTTCAATTTTGGTTTTAGGCG
>JAZNRT010000009.1:0-2311 GCA_045590875.1 Acutalibacteraceae bacterium | reverse complement strand
CTACACCCGACATAATGGTATCATTAGAAATTTGACCTGTGCCGTTGGATTTAACAGCGGTAAAATCCAACTTTGAACTCGTACCTGTTATGTAATCGGTTGGTGTTGTAGCATATGCTAAACCTGAAAAGGGCATAACTGCCATTATCACTGTTAAAAGCAATGCTAAAAGTTTTTTTGATTTACTTTTCATAAATTTACCTCCTGTAAAGATATTACTTTTCATATTTACTATACAATATTTTGCTATAAAATGCAAGAGGTTGTAGAAACTCGATAGTATTATGCAAATATTAGGTTTTTTTTTATTAGTTTTGTAGCAAAAAGCCCTCCGCATTAAATAACAGGAGAGCTTTTGTGAACTGAATTATTAAATTATGCCTAATCTAAAACATTTTCCTTAATGAAATCTGCTATAACTCTGGCGGCTGCCTTGTGGCCTTTATCGCCTTCAATAAGGGGATGGCCGTAAACACCGTCTACACCTGCAGGGATATAAGGAATGTGGTATGCGGAATATCCAGCTGCATTAAGCTCTGCTGCAACCTCGGAATATGCTTCGTTTATATAATCGGCGGCATAAGAGAAATCTATGCCATTGTATTCACCCTTAACCAGATCAACACCTGAAAGGCCGAATACAATTTTGGTGTCGTCGCCATTTTTCTTAATAATAGTATCTGCAAATTGCTTACACTGTGCTTTGAAGAATGCCTTGGGTTCGCTGTAGTTGTTAGCAGAAACATTTTCAAAAAGGTCGTTAATTACACGTCCGTCGTTGGCACCAAGCATTACTACAACTATATCTGCAGTTTTGCTGAAATCGTAGTCAACATATCTATGCTGCATACAGGTCAAACCGAGCGAGGGCGCATCACAGAGTATGGCACCGCTTTGGCAAATGAGGGAATAGTTCATATCCAATTCTCTGCCCACAATGGATGCATAGCTCATATAACCGTTTTGGTGATACGTGGGATTCGAAGAATCATACTCCACGTTAGGTACAAGGTTACCAAAGCCTGCTGTAATAGAGTCGCCAACAAAATCTATGCGCATATCCTTATCTGCAGGGGCTTCTTCACTTACAACACCGTTAACCTTAAGGCCTGTGATAATTATTCCGTATGTTTCTGACTGCTTATGAACACTGATGGTGTGTTCGCCCGGACTAAGGTCGGCTATTTTGAAATAATGCTCATTTCTGTCGGCCGCTTTCAAATGCACAACACTCTCTTCACCGTCGACAACTACTGTTACATAAAAATCAAAATCGCCATCGGAGCTACAGCCCAAATATACTTCACCTGCAACATTGGCATTGAATTCAACCGCACTTGCAGATTTGTAAAGGTTTACAGTTTCATTAGCTGTGCCTTCGTTGCTAACAAGCTTACGGCCAATGTATCTATAGCCGATATCGTTCATTTTAAAGGTGGTATTTTCGTAGTTTTCTAAAGAGGTATCTGTTAAAATTTCATGCCTTGTGTTAACAATGTCGGATACAGTTAATGTGCCGCTAAGGTTTACATCCATTGCGAACATCCTTTTTACACGGAAATCTTCAGAGTCACCTATTATATAATCAGTGGCAGCAATAATGTCCGTAACGTTTACATCTCCATCTAAGGTGAAGTCACCAAAACTTAATACCTCTAAAACTTCACCGTTTTGCGCATCTGCCTTTATGCTCATACCTGTTTTAATTCTTTTAGCTTCGGTAACTTCATTTCCATCGCCATCGGTAATGGTGAAAGATTTTGGATAGTTGTCAAATGCGTAATAGGTCTGTAAGCCGAATGTGCACTTGGGAACAAGTATAAAGGAGTTTTTATGGTCTATATAATATTCATCTGTGGTAAGTTCAGTGGGGTTATCATTATAAACTGCTACTATATTGGTAGGACCGGTAATTTTTGTAGTAACTGTTGTGGTGTTATTTTTTATATCAATTTCACTATCAGCATCATTGCCATTTATAGTCCATTTTTTAAAGGAATAGCCATCCTTGGAAAGAGGGGCTGTATAGGTTACGGTTTGCTCCTCCATAATGTTTTCTTGCACATTGATTAAATCGCCCTTGCTTGAGGTTACTGTGCAAGCATAAGTTTCTCCCACAAAAGTTCCATATACTGCAATTTCGTTAAAGCGGATACGGTCGAAATGATACTTGGCACCTGCTGTAGGCGGATAGGTCGAAACAATATAAATTCTGTAGCCTATGTACTGAGCGGTAAGGGTTTCGCCCTCTTTAATTGTCCACTTTGTGATACCGAGATTCTTTCTTTCATCGTCTGTACGGGCAGTATTC
>JAZNRT010000008.1:0-15236 GCA_045590875.1 Acutalibacteraceae bacterium | reverse complement strand
CGCTTCTTCAGGAAGAAGAACGCGGATAGAAAGGCTTACGCGCTTGGCATCAAAATCGATATTGATAATCTGTGCCTCTACCTCTTCACCGATGGAAAGAACATCCTGAGGCTTCTCAATTCTGCGGTTAGCGATCTGAGAAATATGGATAAGACCATCAATGCCGGGAATAATGCGGGCAAATGCGCCGTAGCTGGTCATACTGATAACGGTAACCTTTACATTAGAACCAACAGGATACTGATTCTTTAAGATTTCCCAAGGATTATCTTCGGCCTTTTTATAGCCCAAAGAAATCTTGCGTTTCTCGTTATCGATAGCTTTTACGTATACCTCTACGGTATCACCAACATTAACAACCTCTGAGGGGTGCTTAATGCGAGCCCAAGAAAGCTCGGAAATGTGAACCATACCGTCTACACCGCCTAAATCTACAAAAGCGCCGTAGCTGGTAAGAGATTTAACAACACCTGTGTAAACCTTATTCTCCTCTAAGGTTTCCCAGAATTTGTCTTCCAATTCCTTTTTCTGGTCACGAAGAACAGAACGGATAGAGCCGATTGCACGGTGGCCGCGACCGATTTCAATGATGCGGAAGGATGCTACTGTGCCCTTAAGCTCTTCTAATGATTCGCCGCGAGTAAGGGTTGCTTGAGATGCAGGTATAAATATGCGCATACCTTCGTATGTAGCAACTACACCGCCCTTAACGATTTCGGTAACTTTACCTTCAACTACCTCGTTGTTTTCTTTAGCGGCTACGATTTTATCCCATCCTGCTATAGAATCGAAACGACGCTTAGAAAGAAGGATTGTACCCTCCTGGTCGTTTGTACGCATGATAATTAAGTCAAGTACATCGCCAACCTTTACCTCGTTTGTGAGATCAATATTCTGATCATAAGAATATTCGTTGGCCTTTACAATGCCTGTGTACTTTCTGCCAATGTCTACCTTGATTTCCTGTGAATCAACTGAAAGTACGGTGCCCTTAACCTTTTGATCGTTGTTAAGGCTGTTGAGGGATACTTCGAGTGCTTCCTCAAAGGACATCTCCTCAGAAATTACTGTGTTGTCTGCGACAGAGTTTATGTTCTCAGTCATGGTTTGTTGGACCTCCTTTATTATACCTGCAGGTGTAGATGCACCTGCAACAATTCCCAAAGCTTCGGCGCCTTTGAGCATATCCGAACTAATCTCACTTGCGGTTTCCACAAGATAGGTTCTTTCGCAATACTTTCGGCATACCTCGCCTAGCTTTTTGGTATTGGAACTATGGCGGCCCCCAACCACGACCATAACATCGCACTTAGATGCCAGTTCCGCCGCTTCAAGCTGTCTTAGGGAAGTTGCACTACATATTGTATCAAAGATTTTCCCGTTTGTACATACCTTTTTGAAAATTTTTTGACATTTTACCCATAATTCTGCGTTAAAAGTGGTTTGTGCAACCAAAGTTATGGGAATTTCTCCGCTGTTTTCCAGATTATTTAGTAAATTTTGCAGTTCTTCATCATCCGCAAAAACATAAACCTCACCCTCGGTGTGACCTTTTATGCCCAATACTTCGGAATGGTTGGCATCTCCTGCTATAAAAATAGTTCTGCCCTGCTCCCCTGCCTCTTTCACAATTTTATGAATTTTGGCCACAAAAGGACAGGTTGCATCACACACATCTGCACAGTGTTTTTTTGCCTGAAGCTCTATTTCTTCGGGTACACCGTGAGAACGGATAACCAGAACCTCGTCGGCAGCAGCATCCTGCGGCTTTTCGATTATCCTTACACCCTTTGCTTCTAGCTCCTCAACCAATTGCCTATTATGGATTATAGGACCTAGTGTGCATACCTTTTTGCCGCTTTGAGAAAGCTGTATAACCATCTCTACCGCTCGGTTTACTCCAAAACAAAAGCCCGCTGTTTTTGCAACAGTTACTCGCAATGTCCTGCCTCCCACTGTGAAATGATTTTATTCATAATGTGCGACGATACTCTTTTCAGCTCGGCGCGGTTTACCTCTTCCATTTTCATTTCATCATTAGTAATTACCGGACCTATATTAAGGGTGACCTTTTTGAAAAGCTTCATTTTGCCCTCATAATAAATCGAAACAGGCAAAACATCGGCACCTGTTGAATTGGCTATAACTGCCACACCGCTTTTTGCAGACTTAGGTTTTCCGTCTTTACTCCTTGTACCTTCGGGGAAAATCCCCAACACATTACCGCTATTTACAAGCTTTTCTGCTGTATGTATAGCGGCAGTACCGCCCGTTCCTGTGCCTCTGGCTACGGGAAAAGCCCCCATAGCTTTAAGAAAACGTGCAATTATCTTGTTTTTAAACAGCTCTTGCTTACCCATAAAGCAGATATGATTTTTAAACTCTACTATTAGAAAAGCAACATCTATAAAATGGGTATGATTACAGCTTAATATAAATCCACCCTTTTGGGGTATGTTTTCACGACCTACCACCCTTATACGAAACAGTAGATGCACTATCAAGCCGCCCACTGCTTTTATAAAGGCATAAAATTTGCCTGTTGCCATTGGGTTTTACCCCCTTAAATATTTGATTTGATTATATTGGCAAGCTGCTCTACAGATTGTTCAAAGGTATTGCCGGTGGTGTTTACTACAATGGAATCCTCTGCAGGCTTTAAGGGTGCTATCGGGCGGTGAGAATCGTTATAATCACGCTTCTTTATATCCTCTAGCACATCTTCATAAACCGCTTCCATACCCTTGGCTATCATTTCGTCGTATCTGCGTTGCGCTCTATCCTCAGGGTCGGCAGTAAGGAATATCTTCACAGTAGCATTGGGAAGTACAACAGTGCCAATATCTCTACCGTCCATAATAACATTATTCTCCTCTGCCATCCTGCGCTGAAGACCCAAAAGGTACTCGCGAACAGTAGGGATTGCCGAAAAAGCAGAAGCCAGCATAGAAACCTCCGCTGTGCGGATTTTATCGGACACGTCCTCGTTATTAACCATAACGTGCTGTTCGCCGTCTATAAATTTAATATCGATACGTGTTTTACTTAGTTTTGCTTGAATCTCTTCTACCTGCTCGGTGGTAATACCGCAGGAATTAAGGGTATATGCTATAGAGCGATAAAGCGCCCCTGTGTCAACATATATAAATCCCAGTTCGGCACTTACCTTTCTTGAAATTGAGCTTTTGCCTGCACCTGCAGGTCCGTCTATTGCTACTGAAATCATATTTTTACATCTCCTCATTTATTATTCATCGCTTCACCACAGCTGCTACCCGCAAGGTAGCCTGTGGAAAAGGCTATTTGTAAATTAAAGCCGCCTGTGTATGCATCTACATCAAGTATCTCCCCCGCAAAATAAAGCCCCTCAATTAGCTTAGATTGCATCGTTTTAGGGTCTACCTCACGAATTTCAATTCCCCCTGAGGTTATAACCGCTTCTTCAATAGGTCTTGTGTCCTTTATGTTTACAGTTAAGCATTTTAGAAGGCTTACAAGCCTAAGCCTTTCTTCACGAGTTACGGAATTAACCTTTTTATGAGGTTCAATTCCCGAAAGCCTTATGATTATAGGTATCAGCTTTTTAGGTAGCAGTTCATCTAGCGAATTGCCGAAATCCTTATTGCTGAAACGTGTAAAATCCTTAAGTATTCTTGAATCAAGAGTTGCCTCATCCAAAGCAGGTTTTAAATCAATATCTATTCTATACTGTGTCTCGCCTATTTTTGGCATATGGGCGGAGGCACTCAAAATAAGGGGACCTGAAAGCCCGAAGTGGGTAAAAAGCAATTCGCCAAAATCGGTAAATACAGGTTTTTTTATACCCTCTTCATACACACTTATTTCCACATTTTTTAATGCCAGCCCTTGCAAGGCTGAACAGAATCCCTCCTGTGCCACCAGAGGCACTAACGACGGTCTGAGTGTCGTTACTGTATGACCTAAGCTTTTGGCTATATCATAGCCGCTGCCGTCGGACCCGGTAAGAGGATAAGATTTACCACCTGTTGCGAGTATAACCGCATCGGCTGATAACTCTTTGCCGCTTGCAAGCCTTACCCCTTGAACCTTGCCCTCCTTTTGGATTATTTCTACCGCCTTATCGTTTATAATTTCCGCATTAGTGGCGTGTTTTTTCAGGGCATCTACAATATCCACCGCTTTATCGGACTGCGGAAAAACTCGGTTGCCCCGTTCTGTTTTAAGTGGTACTCCAAGCCTTTCGAAAAATTCCATAGTATCTTGCGGCGAAAATGCAGAAAAGGCAGAGTACATAAATCTGCCGTTGTGGGCGGTTGCAGAAATCAGACTCTTTAAATCTGTATTATTTGTAACATTGCATCTGCCCTTTCCAGTTATCATAACCTTGCGGGCAGGACGCGGCATATGCTCTATCACTGTGACGCTGGCACCGTAGCCTTGGGCAGTGCCTGCCGCCATAAGCCCTGCGGCACCGCCACCTATTACAACTATATCTGGCAATAGAGACCCTCCTTTTGCCGCAGAAATTATTTGAACATTCTTTGTATCTTTGGGTGGAATGTGCCGATATATGCACCGATTAACCGTGTAAGACCTCGGTCGTAAATATGAAACACTACATTACCCGCAACTAGTAGTCCAGATGCAAAAATGGTACCACCATCACCCCCGTCAAAAAAGGGGATTCCAAATACAAATACTATTACCAAATAGGATATAATCACCGAAGCGCTAAAAATCAGATGCTTTATAATATATTCAACCATTCCCAACAAGCGCTGTTCAATTACGCCCTTTAAAATGGTGTAAAATCCAAAAAATCCCACAAAAAGGCATGCTGCCTCCTTTTCGCAAATCAGCAGTGAAATAATAGAGATTGTGATATATGAAGCAATTGCCCACTTTCTGTTAGTTTCAATAGTGATAATTGCAAGCGCTATACCCGCCACCGCGGGAACGGCATAGGTTACATAAGGGAAATATGCCACCAGCATAATTACCACAGCCGCTGCACTTAAGCATCCGCAAAATGCTACCTTCGCGCTTTGTTTCAATTTCACTTCCCCCTTAAGTGTCAACTCTCGTTACCCTAACAACAGCTAATTAAATCTCCGCCCATACATTCACAGCAGCAGTCTGCACAAATAAGGCCCTGACAAATATCGCAGGTACTGCAGCCACCACCATTGCCATAGGATGCACCGCGATAGCCTCCGTAATTATTAAAGCCGCCACGCTGGCGCTGAACGTGGTTGAGCGCCTGACGGTATTCCTGATTATTGGGATCCATACGGCAGGCTGTGGCAAAACTTGTGAAGGCATTGTCAAACCAACCGCGTCTATAAAGAACAGAGCCGTTAAGAAAATACCACTCGGCATCTCGTCTGTCCAACGGAACACCATCTAAAAGCTCTTGAGCATCATCGTATCTGCCGCTTGTAATTAAGCTGCGGATATCACTATACTGAGAGCTGCCTGACCCTGACCCAGGGTTCCAGCCACCACTTTTTGCTCCGCCGTTTTTGCGTTGCTCCATTATTTTATCGTATGCTTCGTTAATCTCCTGCATTTTTTCCTGTGCCAAATCAGAAAGAGGATTGTCGGCATAGGAATCGGGATGATACTTGCGAGCCAATTCTCTATATGCTTTTTTTACATCGTCATCTGTTGCGTTGGGTGACACACCCAGCACGGAATAGGGATCGTTCATTATTTATTCTCCTTTAAATACTGAATTGCTTACGGTTTTTAAACCTAAGTAAATAATATTTTCAAGTATACCTTTATATTTTTTAATATCCAGCAGTTCGAAGCTTAAGCCACAATCATATATACAGGTGTTTATAATCGGCATAAGCCTTTCTTTTGCATATTCCTTATAAACGGCGCCCTCTGGAATTTCGTTTTTAATGGGATTGTAGCTTCCGCTTTTTATATCCTTTTCCAAATCAGCGCCGCAATCCACAAGATATATCCATTTTCCCATACAATAGCCTAGCCTGTAAAGAATCCGCTTTTGGGTTTCATCCTGAGAGCATAGTTCAAAAATCTTGCCCAATGCATTTGAGGTTGGCTCAGAAATTATATCAAGATCGGTGCAGTTTTCTTTTTCAAGAGTTGATTGCTGTGATATATAAACTTCAACGATATTGTCTATATAAGGATACAGTGATTTAGCTTTTTTATGCTTGGCTTTAAAGAAAGGAACCAACAATCGGTAACACAGCCTTTTTACCCCTTTGCTATCTTCAATATTATCCAGCAGTTTGTAGTAAAGCATCACCATTGCAGCGCCTGCCGCTAACTCTAAATCCGAACTTTGATCTTTTACATACTGGCACTTCTTAAGGGGATTAAATGCGCACCTTTTGGTTTCAAAACCGCAACACCCATCCTTTAAAGAAAGAGAAAGGACTGCCAAAAATGTGAAATCGTAGTTAAGGGTAAGTCGACTAAGGGGACCATAGGTTTTGCCTAACTGACGGCAAAGGGAACAGTAAACTGATTTGTAGGTTTCGTATTCCCAAACCCGAAGCTCGCCTTTTTCAGCTTTTACATAACCAAACATATGCTCCCCCCTACTTCCCAAATTATATAATAAATTTTACAAGTTTTAGTTAATAATGTGTAAACATTGTGGTAACCAGAAAGTATAATGTCTGTAGTTTACATACCTTCAAGCATCTTTTTAAGGAACATTCCTGTATAGGAATTAGTGTTTTCAGCCACCTGCTCTGGGGTACCTGTTGCCACCACAGTACCGCCTCGGTTACCACCTTCGGGACCTAAATCTATAATATAGTCGGCTGATTTTATAACATCTAAATTATGCTCGATAACCACTATGGAATTGCCTGCATCAACAAGGCGATTAAGAACGTCTAAGAGCCTTTGCACGTCGGCAGTGTGAAGACCTGTTGTGGGCTCGTCTAAAATATAAATAGTTTTGCCTGTGGGTCGGCGGGAGAGCTCTGTTGCAAGCTTCACACGCTGTGCTTCACCGCCTGAAAGGGTTGTGGCGGGCTGCCCCAATTTAACATACCCCAATCCAACATCATAAATTGTGCGGAGTTTGCGGCTGATTTTAGGTATGCTTGCAAAAAATTCCACACCCTCTTCAACCGTCATTTCAAGCACATCGTGTATGCTTTTGCCCTTATATTTTACCTCTAGGGTTTCGCGGTTGTACCGCGCACCGCCACAGACCTCGCAAGGCACGTAAATATCGGGTAAAAAGTGCATTTCGATTTTAACAATACCGTCACCCTGACAGGATTCGCATCTACCACCCTTAACATTAAAGGAAAATCTACCCGCACTGTATCCGCGAATTTTAGCATCAGCAGTGGCGGCATAAAGCTCGCGAATATCTCCGAACACACCTGTGTAGGTGGCGGGGTTGGAGCGAGGTGTTCTACCTATGGGAGATTGGTCGATATTGATAATTTTATCAAGGTTTTCAAGCCCTGTCATTTCCTTATGCTCGCCCCAAAGACTACGGGCACCATTTAATTCGTGGGCAAGGCGCTTATATAATATCTCATTCACAAGGGAGGATTTGCCCGACCCCGAAACACCTGTTACACAAACGAATTTGCCAAGGGGAATATCCACCTTTGATATTTTAAGGTTATTTTCTGCCGCGCCCTTAACAGTAAGAACTTTGCCATTGCCCTCTCTTCTTACCTTTGGAACAGCAATCTGACGGCGGCGGGCTAAATAGTCTCCTGTTACCGAGCCCTTGCTTGCCATAACCTCTTCAGGAGTTCCCGCACAAACGATATTTCCGCCATGAATACCTGCACCAGGACCTATATCAACTATATAGTCGGCGGCACGCATTGTGTCTTCGTCGTGCTCAACAACTATAAGAGTGTTTCCTATATCACGAAGCCGCTGCATTGTTTTTAACAAGCGCTCGTTATCTCGCTGATGAAGACCGATGCTTGGCTCGTCCAGTATATATATAACACCCATAAGTGATGAGCCTATTTGAGTAGCAAGCCTTATCCGCTGACTCTCACCTCCCGATAAAGTTGCAGAGGAACGGGCGAGGGTAAGATAATCAAGACCCACACTCTTTAAAAATTCAAGTCGGGATTTAACCTCTTTCAGTATAGGTTTTGAAATCATCTCGTCACGTTTTGAAAATTTCAGCCCGTTTATAAACTCTAATTCTTCATTAACTGATAAATGGGTGAATTTATCTATATTCATACCGCCAACTGTAACGCTTAAGGAATCGTGATTAAGTCGTGCTCCCTTACACTGGGGACAATCGCAAGCGGTCATAAAAGCTTCAATTTCGGTTCTTGCGGAATCACTTGTGGTTTCTCTATGCCGCCTTTCAAGGTTGGGGATTACTCCCTCAAAAACGGTGGTATAGGTACCGCCGCCCCATTCTGCCTTTCTTGTGAAGCTAATTTTCTCATCACCCGTACCGTATAGTATAGCATCTCTAGCTTCCTTAGATAAATCGCAAAAGGGGGTATCTAATTCGAAACCGTATTTTTTGGCTAAGCCTTTATAATACATAGTGGCAAAGGAAGCCAGGTGGGGATTGTTCCAAGAGCCACCACCATTCCAACCCGAAGCGCGAATAGCTCCCTCAGCTAAAGACTTTGTTTCGTCGGGCACAACAAGCGTGGGATTAACCTTCATAAACATACCTATACCTGTGCATTTTGGACAGGCGCCAAAGGGATTGTTAAAGGAAAACATATTCGGCTCTAATTTAGGCATACTAACCCCGTGTTCGGGACAGGCATAATTCTCGGAAAATTGCATTTCCTCGCCACCGATTACATCTATAATTGTTAATCCGCCGCTAAGGGAAGAGGCGGTTTCTATGCTGTCGGTAAGGCGGCTTTTTATTTCCTCTTTAATAACAAGGCGATCCACTACAATTTCGATTGAATGCTTTTTGTTCTTTTCAAGCTTGATTTCCTCAGAAAGGTCGTAAATGATACCGTCTACTCGCACACGAGCATAACCCGATTTTGCCGCTGATTCAAGCTCTTTTTGGTGCTCGCCCTTTCTGCCCCTTACAACCGGTGCCATAACCTGAACTTTGGTACCAATGTCAAGGGACATTATTTTATCCACAATTCCATCTACCGTTTGCTTTAATATTTCCCTGCCGCAAATATGGCAATGAGGTATGCCTACTCGTGCGTAAAGCAGACGGAGATAGTCGTAAATTTCAGTAACTGTGCCAACTGTGGAGCGTGGGTTTTTAGAGGTGGTTTTCTGGTCGATAGAAATGGCGGGAGAAAGCCCGTCGATGCTGTCTACCTTAGGCTTTTCCATCTGACCTAAAAACATACGGGCATAGGAAGACAGGGACTCAACATATCGGCGTTGACCTTCAGCGTAAATTGTATCGAAAGCCAAAGATGATTTGCCTGAGCCCGAAAGACCTGTGAAAACAACAAGCTGATTTCTCGGTATTTTTATATCAATATTTTTAAGGTTATGCTCAGAGGCACCCTTTATCACAATCTCGTTATTCTGAATACCCATATTTCCCTCCAAACAGGTTTGCACATACATATATATTATACAATAATATTTTTTTAAAGTAAACACTTTTTATTCGGGAAAACTCAAATATGCTTGTGCTTAAAAATGTGCAAATATACAAAGCGCGGCAGCAAGGTGTAAAGCCTTACTACCGCTTGTAATCAATATATAAATTCGTAATCCTTTTGCTTGCTTTCGGGGTAAACCTTAATACCACTCACCTTGCCGTTTTGCCAAGAAAGGTCTAAGGTTGCGCCGCCGTTTATGCGAATGCCCTTAATGTGACCGCTGTCCCAAGACGTGGGAAGCGCAGGAAGAAGATATACTTTATTTCCAACACACTGTACCAACATCTCCATAATGGCAGAGGCTGCGCCGAAGTTACCGTCAATTTGGAAAGGCGGATGAGCGCAAAGCATATTAACATATGTGCCGCCATTGCCGAAGAAATCGTTATGTTCCGAAACCACAAGCTGAGTTTCCAAAAGCTTTAGCGCGCGGTCTCCGTCGTGCAGACGTGCCCACATATTAGCCTTCCAGGCAATGCACCAGCCCGTTCCGCCATCGCCTCGAACATCTAAGGATTTTCTACAAGCCTCAGCAAGCTTTGGAGTTGAATCGGGAGTTATTTCCCTTGCGGGGTGAAGCCCATAGAGATGGGAAACGTGGCGATGTTCAATTTCACGTTCCAGCCACTGCTTATCCCATTCCAAAATTCTGCCGTCGGACCCAATAAGATATGGCATTATCTGTTCTTTTATGTCGGCATAGAATTTTGCGTTTTCTGTATATCCCAAAATTTCACTGCTTTCTGCCGCCATTGCCATAACATCGCGGGCAATAGCGTTTGAAATTGCCGAGTGGTTAGAGAGAGAACAGGCTTCACCACTATCGAGAATAAACTCATTTTCAGGCGAGGTTGATGGAAAGGGATACAGACGACCTTCTTCATCCTTATGAAACATCTGCAACAATGTTTCGGCGCATTTTATAATTAAGGGATAAAGTGTATTTTTAAGATATTCGGTATCTCTATCTATTAAAAATCTGTCGTAAAGCCCCCACAAAAGCCAACCATATGTGGTGTTGAAAAAGGAGAAAAGAGTTATGTCTGTGCGCTTATATCCCACAGGATTAGCAAGCCGCCATAAGTCGGTATTATGATGAACGACGATGCCGTCAATTCCATACCAAACCTTTGCCACCTTTGAGCCGTTATCGGCTATTTCCTCAACCATTTTAGCATATGGGACAAAGCATTCGGCAAGATTCAGCTTCATAGTTGGCATATAGTTCATTTCGGTGTTAATGTTTATTGTGCAATTAGAACGCCAGGGCGCAAGCAGCTTCTCGTTCCAAAGCCCTTGCAAATTCATTACCTGACCACCCTCGCGGGAAGCGGCAATGGTAAGATACTTGCCTATATTAAACAGAAGCTCAAAGCGAACATCACTTTTTGCCTCGCGCAAAAGCTTATCGGTATATTTATCACTCTTGGCATTGATAGAAAACTCAGTTCTGCCATAAAGCTCCGAATGGTCTTTAATATGCTGCTCCCGAAGGCTTTCATAACCTACTTTTACTGCATTTTCTATGTAATCAAAGCAGGGAGCTTCGCAATCCTTACCATCTAAATAGGGGTGGGTTTTGTAATCCTTAAATGAGGTTACAACAGAAAAGTAAACTGTTATATCCTCCCCGCCCAAAATTGCAATAGAGTTATTTTCTACCAAGGTTTCGGAATCGGTAACAACACGGATTACAGAAGTGTATTTCATACCCTTTTGGGCATCGTTTTCTGAATATATAACCTGCGTAGCGTCATCCAACTTGCCTTTTTCCATAGATACTGTTGGGGCTACTCCGCGAATTATAATATCATTTCCTTTTGCAGAAATTTCCTGCCGAAGCTGTGATTCAAAAGAAATTTTGGTTTTATTTACGCCTTGCCCCTTAATTTTTATTACCATAACGCGGGCAGGGTTGCTTATGAAGCTTTCGCGGTTTACAACATAGTCTGCACCACTGTATTCAACGGTATGTATTGCTGTGGACATATCAAGTCTGCGCTCATATTTTGTACATTCCTCAGTGTCGTTTTCTATAATTATGTTGCCTAAAGGTAAATAGTATTGAGTATTGTGACCGGAAAATTCACTATCTAAAAGTTTCGAAGCTTCAAGGTTTTTACCCTCTAACATAAGCTCCTTAACCTTATTAAAAACTTCAGGGTTTCCGTTTTCAGTATCACAAGAAGGGTAACCACTCCAAAGGGTTACTTCATTTATACTGTAGCGTTCCTTATTTGTACCGCCGTAAACAGCGGCACCTATATAGCCGTTACCTAACAGCATGCTTTCAATAAACTGGGTGGCCGGCGCACCATATTTTAATATATCGTTCACTCTACCGTCTCCTGTAAGATTTTTATGAACATATTATACACTAATATTAGCCAAAAGCAATAGCCTATCTAAAATAAGGCATAAAAAACTTCCGCCTTCGCTAGAAGACGGAAGTTTTTATTATTTAACTAATCTGATTAGTCTAAAACGTTTTCTCTAATAAATTCGGCAACAATTTCGCCGCCTGCTATATGTCCGTTCGGGCCTTCAATAATAGCGTGTCTTGAAACACCTTCTATACCAAATGGAACATAGGGAATATGGTAGGCCTCGATGCCTAATTCTGCAAGCTCTTCAACTGCTTCTGCATATGCATTGTTGATATACTCCTTAGCGTAAGGAGCATCGTCAAGAACTAAATCGTGACCTGACATACCGAATACAATCTTGGTATCTGTACCGTTCTTTGCTACAATGCTTTGAGCAAACTGTATACATTGCTCTTTGTAGAATTTTTGAGTATTTGCAAAGCCATTAGCGGTGCTATCTCCGGGGTAAAGTACGTGTAAAACTCTTCCGTCGTTACCGCCAAGCAATACCATTACGATATCGGCAGGCTTTGAAAAATCCCACCATCCGGAACCATTTGTAGCGTAGTAATCCTGCATACAAGCGTGAGAAAGCTGAGCTGATTTACAAAGTATGGAACCGCTGACACAAACAAGTGAATAGTTCATATCAAGAAGTCTACCTGCAATTGCAGCATAGCTCATATAACCATTTTGGTGATACGCACCTGGGATATAATCTTCAGCCAAACAAGCATTACCGAAAGCTGCGGTATGGGAGTCACCAACGAACTCAATACGCATTTCCTTATCAGCAGGTGCTTCTACATCGGCGGTGCCGAAAATTTCAAGACCTGTAATTACAATTGAGCCTGTTTCGAATTGCTTATTGATGCTTATGGTATGCTTACCTGCTGTAACATTTGCAATAGCTACATAATGTTCATTACCATTGGGAACGGTTAACTGTAAATTCTTCTCTACACCATCTACAACGATTGTTACATAAGGGTTGAACACCTTTGCCATTTTAACACCAAGATATACAGTTCCTGCGGCATCTACATTAAATTCAATACCACTGGCAGATTCATAGAGCGAAGCAGTTTCTGTGTCGAGTCCGTCGTTAGTAATGATATCACGGCCGATATATCTATAGCCAAAGTCATTCATACCGTATTTAGCTTTTTCGTAGGTTTCGCCAGAAGTATCGTTAAGGATATCGTAACGAACACGAACAACGTCGGAAACTGTGTAGGTGTTACTATGGTTTGCGTCCATTGCAAACTTAGCCTTTTCGGTGGTCTCTACATCATTTAAGATGTAATCGGTGGTGATGGCAATATCCGATACACTAACGATACCGTCAAGGTTTGCGTCACCAAGGCTTACAGCTTCAAGAACTTCGGCATTATCAGCATCAACAGTAATGCTCATACCTGTTTTAATTCTGTTGGATTCGGGAACAACTACACCCTCACTATCTGTGATGGTAATTGTATCACGATAATTGTCGAATGCATAGTAGGCTTCAAGACCGAAGGTTCGTTTGGGAAGAAGAATGAAGGAGTTCTCACGGTCAATATAATATTTATCTGTGGTGAGGGTTGCAGAGTTTTCTTCATAAACTGCAACTATTTCGGAATCAGCGGTAATGGTAGTGCTGAGCCTTGTGGTATTGTCTACTCTGTTAACTTCACTTTCCACAGGCTCTCCGTTAATGGTCCAGTTCTTAAAGGAGTAACCATCTTTAGTTAAAGGCAGCTCGTAAGCGAACTTACCATTTTTATAAATACTGCCTGCTTCATCGGCAAAGTTGCCCATTGAAGAGGAAACAGTGTAATCATAATATTCGCAATCGTAGGATCCGAATATTGCAAGCTCGGCCATACGCAGGTATGTTGACCCTGAGCTTCCAATATTGTCCTGAACACCGCGATATACTCTTATACCAACGTGGGTAACCTTACGTGGAGTGTTAAAGCTGAATACCTGCATAAGGGTGTGGCTTTGGTCGGACAATCCCTCAAGATGTTCAACAAGGTTCTCATCATCAAAGAGGGTATTATAGGCGCCGTCGGTGGCGTATACAGCAAAATCGCTGGGGCGGAAAAGATATCCGTTATGCCTGGTGGGCCAAGCAGTAAAGATGCTGTCTACATATGCGGGCTCGCTAAGAGAAACGATAACATCTGTATAAGTGTCTTCATAGAACTTTGCTGTACCATCTGGGTTAATCGACTCAACGTAATCAATACCACCTTTACCTGTGGAAACGCTAACGTCTACGTGAGAATCGGTATTACCATCTATAATATCGTTAGTGGTATCATAAGAAGATATACCCGCACCCTGCTTAACGTTGGCATCGCCTTGGTACATACCACTGAAGGTAAACATACCTGGAGAGCCGGGTTCAACAACAAAGGGGTCGGCAATGTCGTAGTCAATATATGTGGGGTTGATAAGGTTATCAACTGTTGAAAGTCTTTCCTTTGCCTTTGCGATTTTAGCTGCATCAATATAATATTCGATTTTTGCTATGTCGCAAATACCCATAACCGCAACTTCCGAAAGATATGCCAAAGAGTCGGCAGCTGCTGTTCCATCTTTACAGCCCTTGGTGATTTTAATACCTAAATATTTTGTGTTAACTTCCTTTATCAGTTCGATATACTGAGCAACCGAATCGGTGGAAGCAGAGTATTTGCAAAGCAGGCTATCTTCAGAATAGAGAGAGCCTAAAGAATCTGAAATGTAAACCTCGTATTCCTGTAAAGCGTGAGCAGCAGTGTCGGTGGCAAGCATAATGCTTTCCACAGTTGCCTTTTTAAGGAAGTTAAAGGTTAATTTTGCATAGGAATCGGTGTAACCCTCGGCATCGATAAACAAAGGTTTCTCAAGAGCCACTGCTGTATCGGTAAGGCTGCCGTTGGTAAGTGCTTCATACTTGCTGTTAACTGCAAGGATTTCTTCTCCGTTGCCCTCGTTATAAGAAATTATGTATGAAGAACCATTGTCAATAGTTGCCTGACCGAAGCCCTTTACAATGTTGGCATCGGAGTTAACTGTATCGGCAATACCCTCAACATTAAGTCCGTCGGTATTGATATCTGCAAGCTCTACCTTTGTGCCGTATACTGCAATTTCGTTAAAGCGGATACGGTCGAAAGAGTATTTGGCACCTGCTGTAGGCGGATAGGTCGAAACAATATAAATTCTGTAGCCTATGTACTGAGCGGTAAGGGTTTCGCCCTCTTTAATTGTCCACTTTGTGATACCGAGATTCTTTCTTTCATCGTCTGTACGGGCAGTATTC
>JAZNRT010000007.1:0-42998 GCA_045590875.1 Acutalibacteraceae bacterium | reverse complement strand
CGACCTTAAAATCAAATAATTTTTTAAAAGGGCGAAGACGAAGAACGCAGTAATACTGTCGTATTACAAGTG
Source organism: Acutalibacteraceae bacterium (assembly GCA_045590875.1). Taxonomy (GTDB): domain Bacteria; phylum Bacillota; class Clostridia; order Oscillospirales; family Acutalibacteraceae; genus UMGS1532. The sequence continues at coordinate 42,926 of JAZNRT010000007.1, read as the reverse complement.
ATGAGGCAAGACAAAGTGAAAAATTATTGATTTTAAGACGTAACGGGTTCGACTCTCGTTACCCTAGGCTTACAGGAGTCTTTCGCGCAGCTCCTCACTGCGCGCGGGGTGCAGGTAGGCGGGGGCAATATCGAAAACTGTTTTGCAGCCACTGATTCCTTCCTTGTGGAGGCGATAAACCGCGCGTGCGTATGCCACCAGAACACTGGCGGTAAATTCAGGGTTAGAATCGAGATTAAGTTTATATTCAATTATATGGTTATTTTGGTTGTTGGCGCCTGTTTTCCCACTGCGGATAACAACCCCGCCGTGAGGAATACCGCTGTGGTTGCGGTCAAGCTCCTCCTGAGTTATAAAGGTAACGGTGGTATTATAATCGGCGAAATAGTTGGGCATTGTAACAATTGCTTCGCGAATAGCCTCAAGGTCGGCACCATCTTCTGCCACAACATAGCATTCCCTCAAATGTTTTTCGCGGGTGGAAAGTTGAGGGTTCTCGCCTCGTCTTACACTTTCCACAGCCTCGTTTATGGGCACGGTGTATTGACGGGCATCCTTTACACCCTCAATTCTGCGTATTGCATCGGAGTGACCTTGGCTGACACCGCGACCCCAGAAGGTGTAATCGTTGCCGTTGGGGAGTATTGCTTCTCCTAAAAGACGGTTTAGTGAAAACATACCAGGGTCCCAACCCACAGAAATCACCGCAGCTTTACCTGAAGCTTTTGCAGCTGCATCTACTGTTGCAAAATGCTGAGGTATTTTTGCGTGGGTGTCAAAGCTGTCTATAACATTAAAATATTTAGCCATTTCGGGTGTTTGGCAGGGTAAATCGTTAGCACTGCCGCCGCAAAGGATAACAACATCAATATCATTTTTTAAATTTGGTGCTTCGTCCATATGGTAAACAGGGATATCCGTGCGAGGCTTAACTGTGTTGGGGTTGCGCCTTGTAAATAGAGCAACCAACTCCATATCGGGGCAATTTTCAATAGCATATTCCACGCCGCGACCCAAGTTGCCGTAGCCTGCAATTGCAACCTTTATTTTCATAAAACAACACCCTTTCAAACAAAAACATACTAATATTATACTCCCGAAACCTCGAAAAATCAATAATGACCGCCTATAAAGACAGTCATTATTTTGAAAAATTTTTATTCAATTTGCATAATTATACAAGATTTTCAATACAATCGGCAGCACCAAGCATATAGTCCGAAGCAAAACGCTCGAAGTTTCCTGCATCTGCTAATGAGGCAAGTTCGGGGTCAAGGGGTATCTTTGCAAGTAAGGGGAGACCTAATTCATTAGCTACACTTTCGGATTTATTACTGCCGAAAATATGAACCTCCTTACCGCAGTCAGGACATTTTACATAACTCATATTTTCCACAATACCCAAAACAGGAATTTTCATAAGCTGAGCCATATTGTATGCCTTTTTAACTATTAAAGAAACCAACTCCTGCGGAGAGGTTACAATTTCTATGCCGTTAACAGGTATGGATTGGAAAACGGTTAAGGGTACATCACCGGTTCCGGGAGGCATATCTATAAACAAATAGTCAAGCTCACCCCAAAAAACCTCACTCCAGAACTGTTTAACCGCACCTGCAATAACAGGACCACGCCAAACAACAGGTGCTTCAGGGTCTTCGAGCAGTAGGTTTACCGACATAACCTTAATTCCGTTCTTGGTTTCGGCGGGTAAAATGCCTAACTCGTTTTGCATAGCTCTACCTGTAATTCCAAACATTTTTGGAATGGAAGGACCGGTAATATCAGCATCCAATATACCTACCTTGTAGCCCTTTCTGGACATCATAACTGCACTCATAGCGGTAACAAGAGATTTACCTACACCGCCCTTGCCTGAAACTACACCTATAACCTTTTTTATATTGCTGTATTGATTCAGCGGCTCTAATAGGCTTTGCGGCGCCTTGTGTCCTGAGCATGTACTGCAGTTTCCTGTGCATCCGTTTTCCTTTTCTTTACAACTAATTTTTTCTTCTTGCATTTTATCATATCCTTAGTTTATTATATATTGTGAAGAACGCAATCATTATACAACAACTGTCGGTGTTTTTCAAGCCCCGTAGTTATCTATAGGCAAGGTGAAATCAGTATCAATAATTCTACTACAGCAGTCGGGGGAGTATTTCCAATAATCTATGTGATTGTCATTTAGAAAATAGCTACATTCTTGTATATCGTGTCCGTCAAAGGTATCTATTATAATTAGTTTCACCTTCATTTTTTCGGGAATAAGGCTTTTTATGTATACGCTTGCTTTTTGCCCCGCTTTGACACCTGCACGAAGCTCGGCAAGGCCTGCAAGATTTGGAGTTAGTTCTATAAATATTCCGTATTCCTCAACCGATCGGACAATCCCTGTAACGGTTTGCCCCGGCTTAAAGCTACATGCGTTCTCTTCCCAAGTTCCAAGCAGTTCTTTTTGAGATAGTGTAACCCTTAGATTATTGTCTATGTTTCTCACAACCGCTTTAATATCACGACCGGTGCAGAAACGATCTGACGGGTGTGATATGCGGGAAACCGAAATTGCATCAATAGGCATAAGTGCAATTATTCCACAGCCTATGTCACAAAAAGCGCCGAATGCCTCTAAATGAGTAATTCTAGTGCCTATTATATCACCTCTGTTTAGGTTTTTAACATATTCCCTCATACAGCGCTCTTGTGCCTTCCGTCGCGAGAGCCAGGCGCATAATTTGCCGTTTTCATCGGGCTTTATTGTATCCACAACAAAGCAAACAGGCTTGCCTACCCTTGATATAAGAGCAATATCTTTAACTGTACCTTCCGCAATGCCTAGCGCACCTTCTTCGCGGGGAATGATTCCCTTCATGCAACCAAGCTCTACAATAAGATTGTGGTCGAAATCACACATTGTGGCGCGAGCCTCTAAAATATCACCGCGATTCATTGCCTCATAAACGGTTGAGGGAGAAGAGGTCATATAGCGATTTTCTCCTGATTCAAGCTTCCAACCTTCGGGCAGATAGTTTTTCATTCCTAAAATCTTCCTTCCTAAAACTTTTTTGATCAATTAAGTATATGAAGATTTTCGGGATGATATTACTTCAAAAGTTGCACTTTTTTGGATAGTATTGTGCAACAAAATGATAGAATTTTATATTTCTTTGCAAAATTTTGATGTATAATATAGGTAAAACGTATAGATAAAGATAACAACCACGTCCACTTTCTGTGAAAGAAAAGAAGGAGTGAAATAATGTCATATAGTAACAGTTTTCTTGCAAGCGCGTTGGCAACGGCTAATGCGCAGTATCTTACAGGCGCACACACAAAGCTGTGGAAGAATTGGGGCTCAAAGAACATAATGCCCTCTTATAATAAGCTTTATTACATTAAAAAAGGGGATCTCCATTTTTGTGTAAATGGAAAAATCTTCAAGGGCGGACCGGGATGTCTTGTGCTATTGCCTGCGGGCTCTATGCAAACTTATCACGCGTATCAGGATGATACTGCCGAAAAATATTGGTTTCATTTCACTCTGCTTTGTGGAGAGACTGACCTTTTTGAGCAATTAACAGTAGGGAACGTAGTAAACGTGCCCGAAGAAGATGATGAGATGATTGCATCGCTTTTCTCAAAGGTAGTTGAAAGTGAAAATACAAACAATTTATCGGTTCTTTTAAACGCAAAATCGGCAATTTTTGCATTGGTTTCTTATTTTATCGACAACACCACTGTTGAAGCCTCTCTAGTTCAATCCTCATCTTCTTTTATAGAGCTCACAAAGTTCATACAAGAAAATTTAGATAGAAAACTGACTATTGAAGAAATGTCAGATATAATGCACTTAAGCCCAAACTACTTCATACGTCTTTTCCGTAGCCATTACGGCGTAACACCAATGAAGTATTTAACAGAGCAACGGTTAAAGCTTGCCTGTCGTTTACTCATTGATAAAAGATACAGCATTAAGGATATAGCCATAAAAACAGGCTTTTCCACTGTGTATTATTTCGATAGAATTTTCAAAAATCACACAGGTTTTACTCCCTCTCGTTATAGAATGATTGCAATTAACTGGACAGAAGAGGAAGAAAAAAAGACTTCTAATAAAGAATAATAAATAACTAAAAAGGAAAGCCTTGACGTCGAGGCTTTCCTTTTTTAGGTTTATTTGTATCAGGGCAAAAAGTTTTCAAAAATATACGCTGAAAATTTATCCTTCACTTCGTTAACCTTCCCTTGCTCTTGAAAAGTCCAGGCTATACTCACAGCCCCCAAGGCTCTGCAAACCATAAGGGGTAGAGCACAAGGGTATTTGTATTCGTAGGAAATAAAATCGGGTCTGCTTAAGAAATTAAACAAAAGTATTCCCGCAATAACCTCTAGTGGATTGTTTGCCCCCTCTTTTATAAAATTGGTTGCCAGCTGGCCACGGCACACCTTTGGTGCGTGAAGCTTAAACCATCTTATAATAGGCGGATAGAAGGATTGCACCGCGTAAATGCCTTTATAATCCTTAAGTAATGCCCAAGCTTTTTCGCAAAGCTCGCGATTTCTGGGCCCCACAGTTTTAATCTCTATCAGCAGTGGTACCTGACCATCTACCAATTCTAAAAATTCCTTAAATGTAGGGATAATATCGTGGGTTCCCTGCAGGCGGCAATGCCGTAATTCCTGAAGGTTTAAATCTATAACTTTTTTATCAATACCGCACACCCGCTGAAGGTCATCGTCGTGAAATATTACAACCTCACCATCGCGGCTTAAACGGATGTCAATTTCAATGCTGAGTTGTCGCTTTATTGCCTCGCCGTAGGCAGTTATTGAATTTTCTGCAATGCCTTTTTTTATATTGTGCAATCCACGATGGGCAATATAAGACCCATTAAACATACCACAATCATTATGTTTTCTTAAAGAGGGTGAAATGAGAAAAAGATATATAAGCACAAGCGCGGCTAAAGTAAGCAAAAACCACATAATTATTTCTCCAAGTCTGTAATCAAATCAATATATGCCTTAGGGCAGTTACCCTTAGCTATCGTTTCTATTCTCCATTTTCTTTTTTAATTCGCGTTCTGCCTGTGGCAACCGAAGGTAATTAGGCAATAATTTTTTGGCACTGCAGGTGTTTCCCTTTATGAAATTAGTGGTGGCAAGAGCGGCTACACCCCGTGCCGATTGGTAACGGCTTGAATCGGGCGCAAGGGAAACGTTATGCAATTTGTTGCCAAAGCGTTCCCAAAAAAGCAGTGCACCATCGCCCATAATAAGGGCAGGAAGGTTTAGTTCCGCAGATTTTTCATTTATTATTTTACAAAACCCCTCCATAGGCAAAGCCATATCCTCGCTCAGCCTTGAAATGGTTTCTCCATCGCTTAAAAACAATCCACAATAGCATTGGTTACAGCGTGCATCCATACACGCAGCTATAATTCCGCGAAATGCTAAGTTACAGTGTGCCATTGCGTGAAGTGTAGAAACCCCAACGCAGGGTGTATCCTTTGCCATTGCCAAGCCCTTAAGGGCGCTTATACCAATTCTAAGTCCCGTGAAAGAACCCGGTCCGTGAGAAATGCATAAACCGTCTATATCTTCTAATTTCAAACAGCAGGCAGTTAGTGCCGCTTCAGCCATAGGCATAAGTGTTTGCGAATGGGTAAGCCCTACATTACTGTAAAATTCTGTAAGGAGCTTTCCATCTTCACAAATAGCTACGGATGCCTGCTTTGCAGAGCATTCAAAAGCCATAATTTTCATAAGCTAAATTCCTTCCACGCATATTTCTCTGGTGTTATTATCTATTCGCGTAACGGTTATTTTAATGTGATTTTCAGGAAGTGCAGCTTCAATATTTTCACTCCATTCGGTGGCGATAATTCCGCCCTCCTCCTGATAATCAAAAAAGCCTGTGCTTTCCAAGTCCTCCCAACCGCTGATGCGGTACATATCAAAGTGGAAAATGGGCAGCCGCCCTCCGCGATATTCATTAACTATAGCAAAGGTGGGGGAGGAGGTTTCACCCTCGTAGCCAAGTCCCAAAGCCAAGCCGGAAATAAGGTGGGTTTTACCAACACCAAGCTCTCCGTAAAGAGCGATACATTCACCGCCGTGAAGGCACTTGGATATTTCCTTGCCTATATTTATAGTATCTTGTGTGTTTTTTGAAATATATACCATATCGTTCACCTAAATTACAGTATATCATAGAAAAAGCCCAATTGAAAGAACTAAATTCTCAAACAGCCTTGAATTTTTATTTTCGGTAATGTATATATCGATTTTCCCTGAAGATATATATTGTTTAATCTGGATGTATGACGAAGAGCCTGATGAGCAAAAGGTAATTACTATAAAAGATAGGGATATGATATAAAGCGTATCATCGATACCGAAGCTTGGCTCAGTGCCTATTCAAAGAAATGGGAAGAAAAGAATAAGCCCTGTGAATTATATAAAATTCAAGAAGTGTTCAACTGACTTTTAAACGACAAGTAAATAAAAAAAGCACGGCAGTTTTATGAGCAAAGCTGCCGTGCTTTTTTATTATTTAAGATGCTTTAATACGAAGTTTACAATGGGGGTCGGGTCTTCCAATCCGTGAGGATGATGGTCGCAGCCCTCTTTAAGATATACTTCTATATCAATATCAGTTTCCTTGTATGCCTTTTCAAGGAATGCACCGTTTTCGATATAGGGAACAGTTGTATCGCTGTCGCCTGCAACCATTATAACAGGGATGCGGTTTTTAATAAGCAGGGGTACCTTATCAAGGGGCATTTCGCGGTATGCCAAAAGCTCAGGCATTGTGAGATTTAGAGCACCGAGTATTTCCTCTATGCTAAGGGGATTACCTACACCAAATCCACAAGGACAGCTCATATAATTAAGCACAGGTGCATCTATGTATATACAAGAAATAAGCTCAGGATATTTTGCGGCAAATTTAATTGCAAACAGACCACCGCAGCTCATTCCTACAGGCACACATTTAGGTGATAAATCGTATTTTTCGGCAACGTATTTAACAAATCTTGCCTTGCGGTCTAAATCCTCGTCGCCGCCCCAACGGTTGTCGTTTTGAATAAAACAAACGTGCAGGCCGTTTTCAAGTAGCTTTTCTTCACCATTCGGGAACGCGCCCCAATATTCGGTTTTTATAGCAAGTCCGCGGTTTGGAGTGATATTGGGAATTGCTACGGCAGCATAATGGCCTTCAAACTCAAATTCATCAATTTTGTAATTTTTAAATAATGGCATAAAAATACCTCCAATGATTTTTTTAAATTTTACCATATATGACATAAAAAAACAATATAAAAAACAAATAAAATAATATAAAATACAACGATTTATATGGTATAATTCCCTTGACAGTATGATATTCCAATGATAATATTGAACAAACTGAATTGAGGTGTTTTGTAATGGTAAAAAACAACGCTTGTTGGATATGGTATAAAGGAGATTATGAATTGTGGCAAAATTTAAAGCTGTCACAAAAACGTAATCAAAAAGAGGTGGATTATCCCGTATTCTGGAGCCCCTCTACAGTGTATCCCGCAGTGTTCTTCACTAAAGAGGTAACTTTAAAAAAGCCCACAAAAATTACCGTTTACTGTAATGGCACAGGGCATATAAACATCAACGGCATAAATTATCCGGTGAACAAAGAAATCGAAATTCCTGAGGGCACATACAGAATAAGAATCAAGGTTATAAACATTTCGGGGCTCCCCGCAATATATATTAACTCAGATGTACTTTACACCGATGAAAGCTGGGGTTGCTATATGGCTTCAAGCCATAAGTGGCCGGAAAATATAAAATCCGCAGGCTGTGAGCCTCGTTATACTAAGGCTACCGACAATGTAGAGCAGTTTCCCTTTAAGTATGAAAGGCTAGAGCCTGTTTCAAAGGAAGAGTTTGATGGCGGATTTCTTTACGACTATGGCAAGGAAACCTACGCTAATATCAAGCTAAAAAACATCGACCCCAAGGATAATATCACCATATATTTCGGTGAATCCAAAGAAGAAGCAATCGACCACGACTACACCCTTTTATATTATCATTTAGGCGGTAAAAAGTCTTATTTATTAGAAGGTATTGCTTTCAGATACATTCACATCATTTCAGAAAAGAAAAATGATATTGAATTTACAGTGGATTACGAGTATTTACCCATTGAAGACAAGGGCTCATTCCAATGCGATAATCCTATGATAAAGGATATATATTCCGTTTGCAGTAACACCCTGCACCTTAACAGTCGAGCCTTCTTCTTAGACGGTATTAAGCGTGACCACTGGGTGTGGTCTGGTGATTCTTATCAAACCTTCTTTTTGAACTATTATCTCACAGGTGATAAAGCCATAACAGAGCGCACCTTGTTGGCTCTGCTTGGTAAGCCGCCTTATGTGCAGCATATTAACGCGATAACCGACTATTCATCATATCTTATTTTTTCAATACTTGATTACTATATGTACAGCGGAAATCTTGAATTTGTTAAAGAGGTTTACGACCGTGTAAAGCAGCTTTATGAGTTCATAGTTTCACGGCTGGATAAAAACGGCTTCGTAGTTGAACATCCCGGCGATTGGGTGTTTATAGATTGGGCAGATTTCGACCGCGAGGGACCTCAGGCGGCAATGCAAATTCTTCTTTGGCAAACTCATAATGCAATGTATGAATTAAGTCAGCTGTTTAATGAAGATGGCACAAGATACATTGCAGCCGCAAAGAAGCTTAAGAAGAATATAGATAAATTCTTCTGGTGCAAAAGCAAGAATGCATACATTGATTCTTATGAAAGCGGCAAGCAAAATGTAACAAGGCATGCCAATATTTTCGCAGTGTTATACAATTTTGCGGATAAATCGAAAAAAGAAAAGATCATTGAAAATGTGTTCAAAAATAATGCTGTGCCTGCCGTAACAACGCCTTATTTCAAGCTGTATGAGCTGTGGGCGCTTTGTGAGGTGGGCGAAATAGAATTTGCTCAGAATTATATAGATTCCTATTGGGGCGGTATGGTACGCTTGGGCGCTACAGCTATGTGGGAAACCTTTAATCCTGAGGAAAAAGGCATTGAGCACTATTCAATGTACGGCGGTAAGTATGATAGGTCACTCTGTCACGCTTGGGGCGCAGGCCCTGTGTTCCTGCTTGGCAAATACATATTGGGTGTTAATTCCTTTAGAGATGGAAAGCATAAATTCACTGTATCGCCAAATGCGGGTATATATAAGCAGTTTAAAGGAACTGTTCCGCTAAGTGACGGTGTGGTAGAGGTTGAATATGATAATGGGAAACTAACCGTAATTACCGATAGTGATGGCGGTGCGGTTATTGTAGGCGGCAAGGAATATGAACTAATACCTAATAAAAAATTGGAAGTTGAAATGTAAACATTAAATGCCAAGGGTAAAAAGCTCTTGGCATTTAATTATATATTCATAAACCTAAGCAATGCATCATACAATTAAACAGTCCTTTTTGGGGAGTTGATTTGTATGAACAGCGTATCAAAAGCGAGAGCTGTAATTTTCGGAGAGCACATAGCCGAAACAGGCGCAACGGTGCGTGCCACTGCCGCAAAATTCAATATCTCAAAGTCTACCGTACATAAGGATGTTTCTGAGCGGTTAAGAAATATAAATCCGAAGCTTTATTTGGAAGTTAAAGAGGTTTTAGAGCTTAATAAAAGAGAGCGTCATATCCGAGGAGGTATGGCAACAAGAAAAAAATATAAGGGTAGTTGATTATTAGCGTTACCCTAGGGCGGCAACGGAGGTGTAAACTTCGGTTGCCGCCGATTTATATGTTTTTAAGGTGATTTTTATGTTTACTGTAATAACTCCGATGCCGGTAAAAAAGCGGTGGCGAAAGGTTGTGTATCCCGAAAGGGTAGAAATGGCGGATAAATACTATTTTCTTCAAAAACTGCCCGTATTAAAGGGTAACCCCGATTGGAAGGGACTTGTTTCTTCGGAAAAATTACTTTTACCCATAGATTTTAAAGCCCCCGATAATATTTTGTTATTCGGTGGGTATGATTGGCAGTTGGCGCTTACTGCAGAAAAGCTAAAAAAACAGCTACAAAGGGAGAGGTGTGATTTGATATTTTTAGATAGAAAGGGCATACACGGCGGATATATTATGCGCCTTGCCGAGTATGCCCGCAGCTCTGCGGTTTTTACTGAAAACACAGCTTATTATTATAATCATCAGAAAGAAATATACAGAAACACAGGATGCTATGTGCAAATAAATGCAATGGCAGGCGTGTCGGAAGGGTATGCATTTTTTACCGACGAGGCTGAGTGTAGTTTTTTTAAAGAAGGCTTTAAAAGTATAAGCACCAATTCATTATGCGATGAAGATATTATCATTCCTGCAGGTTATGATAGATTTATACCTCAGAAAGTGCGCAGATGCGATTTTGCCGAAGCGCTTTATACTGCCTGTGGAATAGGTCATATTGGCGATTATATAAAGCCACCAAAAACAACTTGTAATTTTAAAAGAATTGAAGTATAATAAATTGAATAGTTATATAATCATTGGGAAATTAAAGAATTTAACGGAGATGATCAGCCTTGTTATTAGACATATTATTTGCAGAAGAGCTTTCTTGGGAAACTATAATTTATTCTATAATAGCCTCGCTTATAGTTATTTTTTTAACCCTGCCCGTGCATGAATTTGCTCATGGCTTTGTGGCATATAAACTGGGTGACCCCACTGCAAAATATTCGGGCAGATTAACCCTTAATCCCTTGGTACACCTTGACGTTATGGGCGCTGCATTGATATTTATAATAGGCTTCGGTTGGGCAAAGCCCGTACCTGTGGGAATGCAGTATTTTAAAAATCCCAAGCGAGATATGGCAATAACCGCCCTTGCGGGTCCTCTCTCCAACCTAATAATGGCACTGGTGATGGTGTTCTTAGGTTGTTTGTCTTATTTCCTTTTAAATATGTTTTACACCATGCCTCTAGCATTGGCTGTTGTGCTTTCATCACTTTCTTCCATATTATATATGGCGGCATATATCAACATTTCATTGGCGGTGTTTAATCTTATTCCCATACCGCCCCTTGACGGTTCACGTATATTAAATGCTTTTCTACCAGATAGGATTTATTACAGAATTATGCAGTATGAAAGGTATTTCTTTCTGGCAATAGTTGCAATAGTATATTTGTGTGACGATTTAATGGTATATATCAACGATGGCATATTCAGTTTGCTTATGAGCATATCTATATTACCTTTTAGTTTATTTTAATCGGGTGAGAAAATGAATGAAATAACATACAAGCTAAGCGTCTTTGAAGGCCCGCTTGATTTGCTTTTGCATCTTATATCAAAAAACAAACTGAATATAGACGATATAAAGCTTTTTGATTTAATAGAGCAATATTTGGATTATATTGAAAAAGCCAAGCTGCAGGATATGGATATTGCCAGTGAGTTTTTAGAAATGGCGGCGCGCCTTGTGTATATGAAAACGGTGTTTTTACTACCCCGTCACGAGGAGGCAGAGCAGCTTGCTGCAGAGCTTACGGGCGAGCTTATTGAATACCATATATGCCGCGAAATGGCAGACAAGCTTTCCCGTATGACAGAGGGCTTTGATTGCTTTATCAGAACACCTATGGAAGTAGACCCCGATAAAAGGTATATACTCACCCACGATAAGGCAATGCTTTATGATGCGTATTTTGCCGCGGTTGGTAGAGGTCAGCGCAAGCTCCCGCCGTCAACAGCGCCTTTCGAAAAGATAGTGGCAAGGAAAATTGTATCTGTACCCTCTAAAATAATCTATGTTTTAAGAACTCTTACAAAAAAAGGGACAACCCATTTTCGTAATCTTTTTAGCTCTGCCAAAAACCGTTCCGAGATTGTTGCAACATTTCTGGCGGTTTTAGAGCTTGTTAAGGCGAATCGTTTGCAGGTAAACGGGCAGGGGGGAGAATCCTCCGTAGAAATAATCAAGGAGCGTAAGCATAAATGAATATTAAAGAAATGACTGCTAAATTAGAGGCAGTGCTGTTTGCCAGCGGCGAGCCTATGCCTATAGAAAGAATAGAAAGCGTTTTTGTTATAGATACTAAAACTGCGGAGAAGCTTATAGCCTCGCTCGCCGAATCATTGGAAGCGCGGGACAGCGGTTTGCGAGTTGCCAAAATGGGTAATAATTATCAGCTGTGCACCAAATCCGAGCACGCTGAACACATTAAAGCTGCGCTTGATTTAAAACGCAAAACACCGCTGTCATCAGCCGCATTTGAAGTGCTTTCTGTTATAGCATATAATCAGCCTGTAACCAAAGCCTTTGTCGAGCAAATAAGAGGTGTTGATTGTTCAGGCGTTATTACCACCCTTGTGGACAAGCAGCTTATTGAAGAAAAGGGTAGACTGGAGTTGCCGGGCAGACCCTTGCTTTACGGAACAACCGACAATTTTATGCGTTGCTTCGGAATCACTGAATTAAGCGAGCTTCCGCCACTCCCGAAGGATGAAACCACCGACGAAAACAGTGCTGAGCAAATCAGTATAAGTGATTATGAAGAAAAGGGCGAAACTGATATAAACCTTAACGAGAAGGAAGAGGGATAAATGCCAATCCTTTTAACTCTAATTATCATAATAGCGTTAATGTATATTCTTTTGCTTTTTCCAATAATAGTTACTGCAGATTTAAGCACAGAACCGAAAATTTTCATTAAATTTTTATTTTTCACAATCCCTTTAGAACCCCGAAAAAGCAAAACCAAAAGGCAAGGGAAAAGTGGCAAGAAAAGTAAAGTTGAAAAGAGCAAAAAGAAAAAGCCGAAGCAAGCAATATCACATTATATAGAAAAATACGGAGATGCAGTTAAGACAATTTTGGCAGCTGCGGGAAAATTACTAAAACGCGTAGTAATAAAGCGTTTAGATGTTTCGGTAACGGTTGGAGGAGAGGACGCGGCACAAATCGCAGTGGAATACGGTGCTGTGTGCGCTGTGGCATATCCTATTATCAGTATGATAGACAGCAATATTACCGTTAAAGAAAGTAATATAAGCATAAAACCCGATTTCAATGCAAAAACTCAAAACGGAGAGCTTTATATTGATCTGCGAATAAAGGCTCTTCACGTTTCCGCAGTTGCATTGGGACTTATAAAACGGTTAATCAAGTTTTTTGTTAAATAATTTATGAGGTGAAAAGAATGAGCGAGAACAATATCCGAGGCATAATGGATACCACAATGGAAAAAATCAGAGCAATGGTAGATGCCGACACTGTTATAGGTGATCCTATAGTAAACGGAGAGGTAACACTTCTTCCCGTATCAAAGGTATCCTTTGGACTTGCCACAGGAGGTTCGGATTTTGCAGGCAAGGGAAATACCCCTATGTTCGGCGGTGGTGGCGGTGCAGGTGTTTCTATAACACCAATCGCTTTTATAGTTATCAAAGGCAGTGAAGTAAAAATGCTACAGATTTATAAGGATGAAACAGCCGCTAATAAAGCGATTGGTATGTTACCTGAACTTTTTGATAAAATATCCAACCTGTTTAAGAAAAAAGAAGAAATAGATATAGATATTCATTGATTCATTTATTCGCCTTTTTTCTCATATGCTTAATTATGTATATGTAGAAAAGGTGTGAAGAAATGAGAAAAAGAATAATCTCGGTTTTGGTAATATTAAGCTTAATTTTTCCATCTATTCCAAAGGTGCAGGGTTTGGAGATATCCAGCAAGGCCGCAGTAGTAGTTAATGCCGCAACGGGAGAGGTTATATATTCTCAAAATGCTGATAAAAAGCTTCCTATGGCAAGCACCACAAAAATTATGACGGCTCTTCTGCTTTGCGAGATGGCAGACCTTAGTGAGATTGTTACAACAACAAAGGAAATGGTTACTGTTGAGGGCTCGTCAATGGGCCTTTTAGAGGGAGATAAGGTGTCGTATAAAGCCCTGCTTTACGGTATGCTTTTGCCATCAGGTAATGATGCCGCTACTACAACTGCGATATCCTTGGGCGGTAGCCTTGAGGCGTTTGCCTTGCTTATGAATAAAAAGGCGGCAGAGCTTTCTATGGATAACACCAATTTTGTTACACCGTCGGGTCTTGATGATGAAAACCATTATTCAACAGCCGAAGATATGGCGAAGCTGGCGGTATATGCTATGAAGAACCCGATTTTTCGTGAAGCGGCAGGAACAAAAAGTATTACTGTGGAATTTGGCAACCCACCCTATTCAAGAAGACTTTACGGTCATAATAAAATACTCGATATTTACGACGGTGGAATAGGAATTAAAACAGGATATACCTCTAAGTCGGGTAGATGTCTGGTTTCTGCGGCAAGCCGTAACGGTGTTGAGGTGATTGCCGTAACACTTGGCGATAGCAGTACTTGGAGCCACCATACCCAACTTCTTAATTACGGTTTTTCTAAAATTAACAGTGTCACTTTTTCATACCCCCAAAGTGCGGCAAAGCTTCGTATTATTTCGGGAGAAACCACGGAATGCCAATTAACAAGTGAAGATTTTACGGTGGGCTTAACCCCTGAAGAGCAGGAGAGGGTGGAATACAAAATCTCCATTCCCGATTTTTGCTATGCACCGGTATCCTTGGGGGATGTTGTTGGACGAATAGATTATTACATAGACAGTAGACTTTTAAAGTCACTTCCCGTTACGGTTTCAGAAAGTGTTAGGATTACTAAAATTAAAAAGCTAAACTTTTTCGATTTGTATATAAGAAATATTAAAACAATTATCAAGAATTAAAGCAACAGCATTAGGATGTGTATATATGAAAGATAATAGAATAAGATTGCAGAAATTCTTATCTCAGGCAGGGGTCGCTTCTCGTCGCGCCGCAGAGGATATGATTGCTGCTGGGCGCGTTAAGGTAAACGGAAGGCGCGCTGAGGTAGGGGATAAGGTCGACCCTATAAGAGATAAAATAATGGTAGGTGGCAAGCGGGTTCTCAATACTTCTAAAAAGATGTATATTATGCTCAATAAACCTCGCGGATATGTTACCACAATGAGCGATGAGCAGGGTAGAAAATGTGTGGCAGAGCTTGTTGCAGATGCACCCGAAAGGCTATTTCCTGTTGGCAGATTAGATAGGGATTCCGAAGGTCTTTTGCTAATGACCAACGACGGCGATTTTGCCAACACCCTTACCCATCCATCCCGTCACGTAACCAAAAGCTATAGAGTAACTGTTAGAGAAAAGGTTACTCCCGAAATGATTGATACACTTTGTACAGGTGTGGATTTAGACGGAAGAAAAACCCTTCCTGCCGATGTGCATATTATCGACAAGGGTGAGAATCGCACGGTGTTGCAATTTGTTATAACCGAAGGCAGAAACCGTCAGATACGGCGAATGTGCGAATTTGTTGGTTTAACTGTAATACGCTTAAAAAGGGTAGAAATAGCCGGTGTTAAGCTTGGTATGCTGCCCCTTGGCAAGTGGCGCGACCTTAACGAAAAGGAAATGAAGCATCTTACTAACATTTCAGTAGCCAAAAAGGAGCAGTAAAATGGTAGAAGTTAAAGAACTTTCACAAGCTGAAACCAAAGAACTTTGTGCAGAAAATCAATTGTCATATTTAGCGGAAGAATCAAGGGCAATCAGCGCATTCGATGGCGATGAGGTGTTGGGGACTTGCCTTTACAACCTAAAGTCCAAAAGCGTAAGTATAAAGCTTATTAACCCTGAGAACGATATAACTATGGCAGACAGTATGCTTCGTTCAGCACTTTTTATTGCCGCCAATCGTGGAATTATGGAGGCATATTTTGAAAAACCAGTTAGTGCAGAATTGATTGAGAGATTAGGCTTTCTTAAAAATGCAGAGGAAAAGTCAATAGATATAACAAATCTATTTAATCCCTGCGGTGGCTGTAAATAAAACAGTAGAATGCTTGTGGGCAAATTATTGCTCCGCAAGCATTTTTTGTTGCCTTTTTGTCAAAAATATTTAATAACAAATATTATGCTATATCTTAATAAAAATATCTCTATTAAAACTAAAATAATATCTTGCTATTTGGCTTATTTTGGTATATAATATATTTTGAATTGCAATGTATTAAATTAGTACTCGAATATAAAGAACGGAGGAATATATATGAATTTTGAGCTCGGGCAGAAAATGCTGGAGGAGGTAACTGCTGAATTAAACACCGAGGCTGTAAAACAACTTGCAGAATTGTTTGATGACGGTTGCTTTACCGAACTTGATAAATTCACTAAAAACGGTGAGTCGGGCTGTGATGTTATTACAGCTTACGGACAGGTGAACGGTGTTCTCACCTTCGCCTTTGCCCAAGTTAAGGGCGCAAATGGGGCAATGGGCAAGGCTTTGGCTCAGAAAATTAAAAAGGTATACACAATGGCAGAAAAGGTTGGAGCACCTGTAATAGCTGTTTATAACAGTGACGGTGCCCATATCGATGAGGGCATAGAGGCTATGGAAGCTTATGGCGAGCTTATGGCTTATACCGCATCACTCTCAGGTGTTGTTCCTCAGATTTCCGTTGTAGTAGGCGATTGCATAGGCTCTGCCGCAGTGCTTGCCGCAATGTCAGATGTAGTAATAATGGTAAAAGGTGCTGAGATGTATGTAACCGCAGGTTCTATTCTTGGCGATAAAAATGTAGGTAGTTCAAGCCTTGCCGCTGAAAATGGCACTGCTGCATATGTAGCCGAGAATGAAGAGGATGCATTTACAAAGGTTGCTGAGCTTGTTTCCTACCTTCCTCAAAATAATCTTTCCACACCTCTGTTTGCAGAGTATATACCGGCAGAAGGTACAATTAGCGGCACCGACCCATACGAGGTAATTGGTGCAGTTGCAGATGCAGGTAGCTTTTGCGAGCTCTATAAAGAAAATGCTAAATGTGCCGTTGTTGGCTTTGCAAGAATAAACGGTGCAGGGGTTGGCTTGATTGCCACAAATACCGACGGTGAAAAGTTATGTGCCAAGGGCGCTAAAAAGATTGCAAGATTTGTTCGTTTTTGCGATGCTTTCTCTATCCCTGTTGTAACCTTCCTTAACGCTTCCGGTATCCTCGGCAGTATTGAGGACGAGCTTTCGGGCGGTGTAAAATGCGCCGCACAGCTTACCCAAGCATATGCCGAAGCTACCACCGCAAAAATCACTGTTATCACAGGTGCCGCAGTAGGCGCTGCATATATAGCACTTGCAAGCAAAGCCGCAGGAATCGATAGCGTATTTGCTTGGACTACTGCTTATGTGTCCAACCTTGAGCCTAAAACCGCTGTTGAATTCCTTATGAAGGAACAGCTTAAGGATTCTACCCGTGAAGAGCTTATAAAGAACTATTGCGAAGGCGAAGCCTCTGCTTTCAGCGCCGCCGCAAAGGGCTTTGTAGAGGATGTTATCAATCCTTTAGAAACTGCTCCCAAACTCAGCCTTGCGCTGGATATGTTAAGTTCTAAGCGTATTTCAACCTTAAACAAGAAACATTCAAATATTCAACTTTAATTTATAAATCTGGAGGAATCTAAAATGAAACAGCTTAAAATCACCGTAAACGGCAAAGCATACGACGTTACTGTTGAAGAAATGGGCGGTGCATCTGCACCGGTAGCAGCCCCTGTGGCAGCACCTGCACCTGTGGCAGCACCTACTCCTGCTCCTACTCCTGCCGCTGCTCCTGCTCCCGCCACTGAAGCTCCGGCTCCCGCTGCTCCTGCAGCCGCTGGCGAGGGAACACCTGTTAATGCACCAATGAACGGAAATATTATAGATGTTAAGGTTAGTGCAGGTCAAACCGTTAAGACAGGTGAAGTTCTTGTTATTCTTGAAGCTATGAAAATGGAAAACGAAATCGTCGCACCTAACGACGGTACCGTTACCGCAGTTATGGTAGCTAAGGGCGAAACTGTTGATACCGGTAAGGCTCTTGTAACAATTAAATAATTGCTGAACAGAATATATTTCAATAAAACAAAGAGGTGCTATTGAATGAGTAAAAAAATCGGTATTACCGAAACTATTCTGCGTGATGCCCATCAGTCACTGATTGCAACACGTATGACAACTGAAGATATGCTCCCAATGTTGGAGGATTTAGATAAAATAGGCTTTCACTCTCTGGAGTGCTGGGGTGGTGCAACCTACGATTCCTGCCTTCGGTTTTTAAATGAAGATCCTTGGGAGAGACTGCGCATCATCCGTGATAAGTGCCCTAACACAAAGCTTCAAATGCTTTTCCGTGGTCAAAATATGCTTGGTTACCGTCACTATGCTGACGATGTGGTTGAGTATCTTGTTCAAAAGTCTATTGCAAACGGTATTGATATTATCCGTATATTCGACGCACTGAACGATTTTAAGAATCTAACAACCGCAATCAAAGCCGCACAAAAGGAAAAGGCACACGTTCAGGCGGCAATTTCCTACACCACAGGCGATGTATTCACTTTAGATTACTACACTAAATATGCCAAACAGCTTGAAGAGGCAGGCGCCGATTCTATCTGTATAAAAGATATGGCAGCCCTTCTTACACCATATTACACCTACGACCTTGTAAAGGCATTGAAGGAAACCGTTAAGATTCCCATTCAGGTTCACTCTCATTACACTTCGGGTCTTGGCTCAATGGTGCTTATGAAGGCTGTTGAAGCAGGTGCTGATATTGTAGACACTGCTATGTCACCTATGGCAAACGGTACTTCTCATCCCGCAACCGAATCTATGGTTGCCGCATGGGCTGGCACTGAATACGACACAGGTCTTGATCTAGAGGCTCTTGATCGTATCGCAAAATATGTAGATACCCTTCGTGAAAGATATATAGCCGAGGGTCTTCTCAATCCCAAAATGCTTAAGTCAGATGCACAGGCGCTTATTTATCAGGTGCCGGGCGGTATGCTTTCTAACCTTCTTTCACAGCTTAAGCAAGCAGGTAAGGAAGATCAGCTTAACGAAGTGCTAAAGGAAGTACCTAAGGTTCGTGCCGATTGCGGTAATCCACCCCTTGTTACCCCCACTTCTCAGATTGTTGGCACTCAGGCTGTGTTCAATGTAATCGGTGGCGAGAGATATAAGATGGTTACTAAGGAATTCAAGGGTATTGTGCGCGGAGAATACGGCACTACACCTACCGAAATCGACCCCGAATTCAGAAAGAAGATAATCGGTGACGAACAACCTATAGACTGCCGTCCTGCCGATTTAATAGAGCCTGAGCTCGACAAGCTTCGTGAGGAATGTAAGCAGTGGAGTGAGCAGGAGGAGGATGTTCTTTCTTATGCCCAGTTCGGTCAGGTTGCCGTGAAATTCTTTGAGCAACGCAATAATGCTAAATACGGTGTAGACGGCGCTCATGCAGATTCCAAGAACGCTGTTCACCCCCTTTAAAGCATTTTAAAATTTGCTATTGCATTTTTAAAAATAATGTGGTATATATAATATGTTATCTAATTTTTTCGGAGGTAAGCTAGTATGGCTCAGGTTTGGCAATATGTTATTGGCTCATTGATGCTTGTATTTTCTGTTATTATTATCTTTGTTGTTCTTCTCCAGCAGGGTAGACGTCAGGGTATAAACGGTGCAATTTCAGGCGGTGCCGATACATTCCTTTCTAAAAACAAAGCCCGCACAGTAGATGCAATTTTAGAGCGTACAACCAAGTACTTTGCATTGGGCTTCTTTGTGCTTGCATTGGTTGCAGATGTAATCGCAATTATTTTCAACTAATCAAATAGCTATAAGCAATAAGAAAGAGAGGCAGTGTGCCTCTCTTTCTTTGTTATGTTATAGTTTGTTGTTTAACCATTAAATAAACTAATTTATTATTCCACAATGCGGTTAGTCTACTGTGTTGCCATATTCCTCTGCGCCATATTTGGAGTCTTGAAGTTCTATGTTCTCTTCTTCGGTTGAACTTTCGGTAGAGCTTACAATTCGCGAAGAATCTGGAGAAAGTGTAACGGAGTGTGTAGAGGAGGTCGAATCTTTATCAACTTTATAATCTTTTTTATACCAATCGGGATAATAAGGATTTGTTTTAATATCTTTGTTAGATGGGCTGTAGACAACCTCTCCTCCGACTGTGTCTATCATAGCAGCACTTTTTGAAATGTATTTATTGAGTGTATATACAAATTCACTGGCTTCTTCGTATTTATCTCCGTTTTTAGTAACCTGCTCGTTGGTAAAGGTAATGCTATCATTCATCACTTCCGCAGGAGTTGCTTTGTTTGTAATGCTGTTAAAATCTAAATAAAACACAGAGTATTCAAGAGTTGTTGTATCGTCATTATATGTAGGTTTCCAAATAAAAATATGTTGATTGCCGTCTTTTTTACAAAGATAAATGCCCTTTTGGTCACCCTTTGCGATTCCCAAGGAATCCTTCCAGATAAGGATGTTGTTATCTTCTTTTTTTGTGTAAATCTTTATCTCTGCCTTACCATCTTCTGCACCGCCAATCTGCCTGACTAGGCGTTCATTCTCGCCGTCGTGAGTTAAATCGGCTGTGGCATTATAAAGTGTTGCAAGATTTGCTTTTGACTTAGAACTGCAAGAAGAAAGCAAAACAGTGGCAATAACTAAAACAATAAGCAGAATTTTTTTAAGTTTCATTGAATTAAATCCTTTCGGGCGATTATTTTATATTAACAAGTATAACATATTTATTTTAACAGGTAAATAGTAAAATGCCGCAAATTTGTGGTTAAGGTGCTAAATTAAAAAATTTTTAAAAAAGTATTGACAAAATGGTTTGTAAGAAATATCATTATTGTATAAAATAAATGATATCAATTAAGGAGAAAGGTATATGGTATTTGAAAAAGTAAGAAGCATTTTGGTTGATCAGCTCGATGTAGATGAATCCTCAGTAACTTTGGATTCAATGATTGCCGACGACTTGGGCGCAGACAGTCTTGATGTAGTGGATTTGTTAATGTCGTTAGAAGATGAATTTGAGGTTGAGATTCCCGATGAAGAAATTGAGAACATAAAAACTGTGGGCAATCTCGTTAACTATATTGAGAGTCATAAATAAGATAACAACCTCTTTATTGTTTTAATAAAGAGGTTTATTTTTTTGGAAAATATAACTTTTTAAATAGTGCTTGAAAAAAAATAAAAAGTGTAATATAATTAGTTAGTGTATTTACATATAGAAAGAGGATTGTATTATTTATGGCAAAAGAAAAATTGGTTAAAGAAATCACCTCGATGGATGAAGACTTTGCCAAATGGTATACAGATGTAGTTATTAAGGCAGAGCTTATTGATTATTCCAGCGTTCGCGGTTGTATGATTATTAGACCATACGGCTACGCTATTTGGGAAAACATTCAGCGTCTGCTTAATGAGAAGTTTGCCGAAACAGGGCACGAGAATGTTTATATGCCTATGTTTATACCCGAAAGCTTGCTTCAAAAAGAAAAAGATCATGTAGAGGGCTTTGCACCTGAAGTTGCTTGGGTAACTCACGGCGGTGCAGAAAAGCTGGAAGAACGCCTTTGCGTTCGTCCAACTTCCGAAACCCTCTTCTGCGACCATTATAAAAATATAATCCATTCCTATAGAGATTTACCTAAGCTTTATAATCAGTGGTGCTCTGTTGTAAGGTGGGAAAAAACAACCCGTCCCTTCCTTCGCTCCAGAGAATTTCTCTGGCAGGAGGGTCATACCATTCACGCTTCTCGCGAGGAGGCTGAGGCTGAAACTATACGCATGCTTAATGTGTATGCCGATTTTGCCGAGCAAGCACTTGCAATGCCGGTTGTTAAGGGCGTTAAAACTGAGAAAGAGCGTTTTGCAGGCGCTGTTGATACCTATACTATCGAAGCGCTAATGCACGACGGTAAGGCACTGCAAAGTGGTACCTCTCACTTCTTTGGTGACGGTTTTGCCAAAGCCTTTGATATTCAGTTTACAGATAAGGACAATGAGCAGAAATATCCCTTCCAAACCTCTTGGGGTATGACTACTCGTCTTATTGGCGCAATTATTATGACTCACGGTGACGACAGCGGTTTGGTTCTTCCCCCTGCTGTAGCTCCTACTCAGCTGGTTATTGTTCCTATTGCTTCTCATAAAGAGGGAGTAATTGAAAAATCAGAAGAAGTTTTATCCAGATTAAAAAATGTTTGCAGAACTAAGCTGGATGCTACCGATAGGTCGCCCGGTTGGAAATTTGCCGAATATGAAATGAAGGGTGTGCCCCTTCGTCTGGAAATAGGACCTAAGGATATTGAGAATAATCAATGTGTTATAGTTCGCCGCGATAACAGAGAGAAGTATTTTGTTTCACTGGACGAGCTGGAGACAAAAATTCCTGAGCTTTTAGATGCTGTGCAAAAAGGTCTTTACGAAAAGGCACTAAAGCGTCGTACCGAAATGACATATACCGCATCTACTCTTGATGAGATCAAGGATATAGCAGATAACAAACCAGGCTTTATTAAAACTATGTGGTGCGGAAACCGCGAATGTGAGGATAAGCTTAAAGAATTTGCAGGTATCACATCAAGATGTATTCCCTTTGAGCAAGAGGATTTGGGAAAAACCTGTCCCTGTTGCGGAAAGCCTGCAAATAAAATGATATATTGGGGAAAAGCATATTAAATAGGAGGTGCAATACCCTTGAACACCAAATCACTTTCCAAACTTTGTATATTACTTGTTGCTATTTGTGTGGCTCTCACAACCGTATCAACGGCGTTGGCTACCAATGGCAGTGTCGCTTCAGGTACCGCTGAAAGCAGCACTGAAGCATCTTCGGAGATTTTAGTTGAATCTCAGGCAAGTTCATCGGTTGAGGTTAACAGTAGTGAAGTGCAATCTCAAGAGATTGCATCAAGTGAAGCTGCATCTTCCGCAAATCAAGCTGTTACTTCAAACACATCTCAAGAATCATTGCCACAAGAGAGCACCGGTACTCAAAATTCGTCTATTGAAACAAGCCCCAGCCAAGAGCCAGGAAGTGAAACTTCTTCTATAACCTCCGCAGAATCTGAAGAACCTCAGGAAAACACCCAATCTGAAACTGATGGATCTAAAAAAGAAAATTCTAAGGGCAACAGCTCTAAAAAGAATAACAGTTCCAAAAAAAACAGTTCAAAGAAAAATTCATCTAACAAGGAAAGTCCAAAAGCGTCTGAACTCGAAGAAGCTTCTTCGGTTTATGCTGGAACAACATCTCAGGATTATACACCTTCTTATAACGACGGAAGTTTAAGTGGCGATTGGGAGCAGGAAGATGAAATAGAGTTAGTATCCAGTGAGGAGAGCAAGGATTTATCTAATCATATTTTTGACCCTAAAAAAGCCGTTGCAAAATGGATTTGGCTTCCTGTGTTGGTTGCTTTAATATGTATAGGCGTGCTTATATATGTTAATGTGTATGCTTTTAATCGCGGAGCTCATTCGGCAGCACCTTGGCGCAAGAGAAAAAAATTAGACCCGTATGAGGATGCGCAGGAAGATAAACTAAACATTAAAAACGATTCAGAAGGGGATAAGGATCCATTTTCTGCTGAAAATTTCTTCAACTTCGATAATGATAATTGATTGAAGTGAAAATCAGTAATAATCTTAGTTCCAACAAATTGCATTATTTTAAAGTGCAGGCTATATGAACTTGTGTCATAATGCCTGCACTTTCTTTTCTAGAAAAAAATTTTTCAAAAAAACAAAAAAAGTACTTGATTTTTAGTTTCGGTTGTGTTATGATAATCAAGCACTGTGTGTGCAGATATGCGTTGATGCGGGAGGTGGCCAACCTCGAGTTGGGAAATTTCCGCGGAGTATGTCCGATTTATAAACCGGGCGACAAAAGCTTGTTTTATGGCAAACGGCAGGGACGTGTCCCTGTACGTGCACGGCTTCTCACGGCCGTATCCCGGATTTATGGAAATTGTCCATAACATCCGGTTTTATACTGTTCAGGGTTGAAACACACGGAACAGTGTTACAAGCTTTTTGCAACCCGCCAAAATTTTAAATGGAGGCGACAAAACAAATGGCAGTCAAAGAAAAAATCAGAATCAGACTGAAAGGTTACGACCACGCATTGGTAGACCAAGCAGCAGAAAAGATTGTTGAGACAGCAAAGCGCACAGGCGCTCGTCTTTCCGGTCCCGTGCCGCTGCCCACCGAAAAAGAGGTTGTAACAATCCTTCGTGCAGTTCATAAGTACAAGGATTCCCGCGAGCAGTTCGAAATGAGAACTCACAAAAGGCTTATCGACATTCTCAGACCTTCAAACAAAACTGTTGAAGCTGTGACAAGTCTTGAGCTCCCCGCCGGCGTTGAAATTGAAATAAAGCTTTAATATTTTAATGTGACGCGCGCGAGGTCATGTTGGCGAAGAGCCAACCAATAACCTAAAGGAGGATACAAAAATGCAAAAAGCAATCGTTGGCAAAAAGCTGGGTATGACTCAGGTTTTTGACGCAAACGGCAACGTTGTTCCTGTAACCGTTATCGAGGCAGGCCCTTGCGTGGTTTGTCAGAAGAAAACTGCAGAGAACGATGGCTACGAAGCAATTCAGGTCGGCTTTGGCGATATGAAGGCTTCAAAGGTAAATGGTCCTATGAAGGGTCATTTCGCAAAAGGGGACGTAGCTCCCAAAAAGGTACTTCGTGAATTCAGACTTGAGGATATCTCTATATATAATGTAGGCGACATCATCAAGGCAGACGTTTTCGCAGAAGGCGACAAGGTAGACGTAAAAGGCACAAGCAAAGGTAAGGGCTACGCCGGCGTTATCAAGCGTTGGAACTTCGCTCGCCTTAAGATGAGCCATGGTACCGGTCCTGTTGCAAGACACGGTGGTTCACTTGGTGCTTGTAGTACTCCCTCAAAAGTTGTAAAGGGAAAGAAAATGGCAGGTCATCTTGGTAACGAACGCGTAACCGTTCAAAACCTCGATGTAGTTAAGGTAGATGCAGAGAATAACATCATCGCCGTTAAGGGCGCCGTTCCAGGCCCCAAGGGCGGCATAGTTGTTCTTGCCAACACCGTGAAAGCCTAAGGGAAGGAGATTGAATTATGCCTAATGTAGCAGTATTAGATATGGCAGGAAAGAAAGTTTCTGATATTCAGCTTAATGATGCCGTATTCGGTATCGAGCCTAATGCAGTTGTTATGCATATGGCTGTTGTTAATTATCTTGCAAATCAGCGTCAAGGCACACAGTCAACTCTGACTCGTACTGAGGTTTCAGGTGGCGGTCGCAAACCTTGGCGTCAAAAGGGAACAGGTCACGCAAGACAGGGTTCTACCCGTGCTCCCCAGTGGACACACGGCGGTGTGGCTATCGGTCCTAAACCCCGCGATTATTACTACACCTTAAATAAGAAGGTTCGCAGACTTGCACTTAAGTCCGCACTTTCTGATAAGGTTCTCAGCGAGTCTTTAATCGTTCTCGATAACTTAGATGTTAACGAGTACAAAACAAAGGTTGTTGCAGATTGCCTTAAGGCTATCAATACCGGCAAGAAAACTCTTATCGTACTTTCTGATATGAATTCTTGCGCAATCAAGAGTGCAGCCAACATTAAAGGAGTAAAGACCGCTCAGGTTAACACCATCAATACCTACGATATCATCAATGCCGATACACTTGTTATCGTCAAAGATGCCGTAGCCAAGATTGAGGAGGTTTACGCATAATGAAAACTGCTCAAGAAATTATTCTGGCTCCGGTAATTACCGAAAAGAGTATGACCGGAATTGCTGATAAGAAATATGTCTTCAAGGTTGCTAAGGATGCAACTAAGGTTGACATCGCTGCCGCAGTTGCTGAGCTTTTCAAGCTCGACAGACAGCAGATCGTTAAGGTTAACACCATTAACGTTCGCGGTCAGGAAAGGCGCGTAGGCCGTTACAGCGGCTATACCGCATCTTGGAAAAAAGCAATCGTAACCTTAAGTGAAGACGCAAAACCCATTCAGTTCTTCGAAGGTCTTATGTAATCAATTTTTCGGATTTCTGGCAATGTATGGGGGGTAACCCCGCTAAGCCTAAACAGGAGTGTGAAATCATATGGCAATTAAACATTATAAACCAACTACGCCCGGCAGACGTGGTATGACCGTTCTTGATTATTCAGAACTTTCAAAGGTTGCACCTGAAAGAAGTCTGCTCGAGCCTATTAAGAAAAATGCCGGTCGTAACAGCTATGGCCGCATCACAGTTCGCCATCGTGGCGGCGGTAATCGTAGAAAGTACAGAGTAATCGACTTCAAGCGTGATCGTTTTGGTGTTCCCGCAACAGTTCTTACCCTTGAGTACGATCCTAACCGTACCGCACACATTGCCCTCGTACAATATGAGGATGGCGAAAAGCGTTACATTATTGCACCTATCGGTTTGAAGGTTGGCGATACAATTGTATCAGGCCCCGATGCCGACATTAAGGTTGGTAACGCATTACCTTTAGTTAATATTCCTACCGGTACCTTTGTTCACAACATTGAGCTTTATCCCGGCAAGGGCGCACAGCTTGCCCGTTCCGCCGGTAATATGGCTCAGCTTATGGCAAAAGAAAACGGTATGGCACTTTTAAGACTGCCTTCAGGCGAGCTTCGTAACGTTCCTCAGAACTGTATGGCAACAGTAGGTCAGGTAAGCAATGCAGAGCACGAAAATGTAAACATTGGTAAAGCCGGCCGCAAACGTCATATGGGTTGGAGACCTACAGTTCGTGGTTCTGTAATGAACCCCTGCGATCACCCTCACGGTGGTGGTGAAGGTAAATCACCCATCGGTCGTCCGAGTCCTGTTACTCCTTGGGGTAAACCTACTCTCGGATACAAGACCCGTAAGAAGCATGCACGCACCGATAAGTATATCGTAAAGCGTCGCAACGCTAAGTAAGTTTGACGAAAGGAGTTAAATAATTATGGGAAGAAGTCTCAAGAAGGGTCCTTTCGTGCAACCTATATTACTCGAAAGAATCCAAAAGATGAATGAAGCTGGCGAAAAGCGTGTAATCAAGACCTGGAGCCGTGCATCTACAATTTTCCCCGATTTCGTCGGACACACTATTGCAGTGCATGATGGTCGTAAACACGTTCCGGTATATGTAACGGAGGATATGGTTGGTCACAAGCTCGGAGAGTTTGCACCTACCAGAACCTTTAAAGGTCACGCCGGTTCTAAAACTACAAAGTAAGCGGTCGAAAGGAGAGTATAGACTATGGAAGCAAGGGCTACACTTAAGTACGCTCGTATTTCACCCCGTAAGGTGAAGATTGTTTTGGATCTTATCCGAAATCAGGATGCTGACAAAGCTATGGCTATTCTCAGGTTCACACCGAAGGCCGCCTGTGAGTATTTGGAAAAGTTGCTGAAATCAGCAATGGCAAATGCCGAAAACAATCACAATATGGATGTTTCTAAATTATATGTTGCAGAATGCTTTGTTGGTCCTGGACCTACACTTAAGCGTATCCGTCCTAAGGATCACGGCAGAGCACACAGAATTTTAAAGAGAACATCTCACATCACTCTGGTTCTCAGAGAGAAAGAAGACTAAAGGAGGTAAAGTTATGGGCCAGAAAGTACATCCTAACGGATTCCGAGTTGGCGTAATAAAGAACTGGGATTCTCGTTGGTTCGCTAAAGACAATGTATTCGGCGATACCTTGGTTGAGGACTATAACCTCCGTAAGTATCTTAAGAAGACATTATTTTCTGCAGGTATTCCTAAGGTTGAAATCGAGCGCGATTCAAAGCGCGTAAGAATTCACATTCACTGCGCAAAGCCCGGTATGGTTATCGGTCGCAACGGTGCTGAAATCGAAAAGCTCCGTGAAAAGTGTCAGGAAATGCTCGGCAAGCCTGTAAACATCAACATCGTAGAGGTTAAGAACCCTGACCTCAATGCTACCTTAGTTGCTGAGAATATTGCAGCACAGTTGGAGAAACGTATTTCTTTCCGCCGCGCTATGAAGCTCGCTATGGGTAGAGCAATGCGCCTCGGTGCAAAGGGTATCAAAACTCAGTGTTCCGGTCGTCTTGGCGGCGCAGAAATTGCACGTACCGAGCATTATCATGAGGGTACAATTCCGCTGCAGACAATCCGTGCAGACATTGACTACGGTTTTGCTGAGGCAAACACCACCTACGGTCGTATCGGCGTTAAGGTATGGATTTATACCGGTGAAGTTCTTCACGACGCTCGTAAGCCTCAGAAGAAGGAAGGAGGAGCACGCTAATGTTACTTCCTAAGCGCGTAAAATACCGCAGAGTACAGAGAGGTCGTCTCACAGGTAAAGCTACTCGTGGCAACACAGTATCTCACGGTGAGTTCGGTCTTCAGGCACTTGAGCCTTCTTGGATCACTTCCAATCAGATAGAAGCAGCTCGTATTGCTATGACTCGTTATATTAAGCGTGGCGGTCAGGTTTGGATAAAAATATTCCCTGACAAGCCCGTTACCGAAAAGCCTGCCGAAACCCGAATGGGTTCAGGTAAAGGTTCACCTGAATATTGGGTAGCAGTTGTTAAGCCCGGTCGCGTAATGTTTGAAATCGCTGGTGTTTCCGAAGAGGTTGCCCGCGAAGCTATGCGTCTTGCTTCTCACAAGCTTCCTATCAAATGTGCATTCGTTAAAAAAGAAGATAAGGGTGGTGAGCAATAATGAACGCAAAGGAAATCAGAGAACTTACTCCTGCTGAACTCGCAGATCAGCTTAAAAAGCTGAACGAAGAGCTCTTTAATCTTCGTTTCCAGCACGCCATTAACCAGCTCGATAACCCTATGCGCATTGTAGCTGTTAAAAAAGACATTGCTCGTGTTAAGACTATCATTCGTGAGAATGAGCTTAAAGCGGCAGAAGCATAAGGAAAGGGAGGTAACCAATTATGGCAGAGAGAAATCTTCGTAAGACTAGGGTTGGTAGAGTTGTAAGCGACAAGATGGATAAAACCGTTGTAGTTGCTATTGAAGACAACGTAAAGCACCCCCTTTATAAGAAAATTGTTAAGAACACAATCAAACTTAAGGCACACGATGAAGAAAGTGTTGCACATAAGGGCGACCGCGTTCTTGTAATGGAAACAAGGCCTATTTCTAAAGATAAGAGATGGCGCGTTGTAGAAATCATTGAAAAGGCAAAGTAAGCTTTGGTAAGGAGGAATTAACTGTGATACAACAGCAGACATACCTCAAGGTTGCCGACAACACAGGCGCAAAAGAATTGATGTGCATTCGTGTATTAGGCGGCTCTGGTAGAAGATATGCCAATATCGGTGACGTAGTTGTTGCTTCTGTTAAGAAGGCTGCACCTGGCGGCACTGTTAAGAAAGGCGACGTTGTTAAAGCTGTTATCGTTAGATCTGCCAAAGGTGTTCGCCGTAACGATGGTACCTACATCAGATTTGACGAAAACGCTGCAGTGCTTATTAAGGATGATAAGAATCCCAGAGGCACTCGTATATTTGGGCCTGTAGCCCGTGAGCTCAGAGATAAGGATTACACCAAAATTCTTTCCCTTGCTCCCGAAACACTTTAATGGAGGTAAATGATAATGTTTGTTAAAAAAGATGATACTGTCATTCTCCTCACAGGTGATAAAAAGGACCGTGCCAAAAGCGGCAAGGTTCTCGCAGTAAGCCCGAAGGAGGGCAAGGTTATTGTTGAAGGTATGAACATGGTTTCTAAGCATGTTAAACCTCGCAAGGCCGGAGATCCTTCAGGTATTATTCAGGCAGAAAGCGCTATCTATGCCAGTAAGGTACAGGTAGTTTGCCCGAAGTGCAAAAAGCCCACTCGTATCGGCCATAAGGTTCTCGAGAACGGCAAAAAAGAACGCGTTTGCAAAAAATGCGGCGAGACATTTTAAGTAGAGGAGGAAACATGACATGGTAAGGTTAAAAGAAGAATATCGTAACACTGTTGCCCCCGCACTTATGAACAAGTTTGGTTATAAGAGCGTCATGGAGATTCCGAAGCTTGATAAGGTAGTTATCAATGTTGGCTGTGGTGAAGCCAAGGAAAACTCCAAAGTTATCGACGCAATCATTTCCGACCTTACTCAGATTACAGGTCAGAAGCCTGTAACCTGTAAGGCAAAGAAATCCGTTGCAAACTTTAAGCTTCGTGAGGGAATGCCTATCGGCGTTAAAGTTACACTTCGCGGTGACAGAATGTATGAATTTGTCGACAGACTTTTCTCTGCAGCTCTTCCGCGAGTTCGAGATTTCAGAGGTATCAACCCCAATTCTTTTGATGGTCGTGGTAACTATTCCATGGGTATTAAAGAACAGTTGATTTTCCCCGAAATCGACTATGATAAGATTGACAAGGTGCGCGGAATGGACATCATTTTCGTGTCTACCGCAAAAACCGACGAGGAAGCTCGTGAGTTGTTAACACTCAT
Organism: Acutalibacteraceae bacterium; assembly: GCA_045590875.1. Taxonomy (GTDB): domain Bacteria; phylum Bacillota; class Clostridia; order Oscillospirales; family Acutalibacteraceae; genus UMGS1532. Next base: position 12,500 of record JAZNRT010000007.1, on the reverse strand, counting down.
GGGAGCCCCGTTTGCAAGATAAGGAGAGAGAATTATGGCAAAAACTTCAATGAAAGTAAAGCAGGCTAGACCGGCTAAGTTTTCAACCAGAAGCTATAACAGATGTAAAATCTGCGGCCGTCCTCACGCTTATCTTCGCAAATATGGTATCTGCCGTATCTGCTTCAGAGAGCTTGCTTGCAAAGGTGAGATCCCTGGCGTGAAGAAGGCTAGTTGGTAAAAGGAGGTTCACGGTATGCAAATCACCGATACAATAGCTGATATGCTTACAAGAATCCGTAACGCTAATTCAGCAAAACACGATTCGGTTGATATCCCCGCATCTAATGTTAAGAAGGCTATTGCTCAAATCTTACTCGATGAGGGATACATCAATGGTTTTCAGGTTATTGAAAACGGAAATCAGGGCGTACTTCAGGTTAGTTTAAAGTATGGTCCTAACAAATCTCAGGTTATTACCGGGCTCCGCAGAATTTCTAAACCCGGTCTGCGTATCTACAGCGATGTAGAGAATATGCCCAAGGTTATGAAGGGTCTGGGAATTGCAATTCTTTCCACCTCTAAAGGTATCATGACTGATAAGCAGGCTCGCAAAGCCAATGTTGGCGGCGAAGTTCTCGCTTATATCTGGTAAGGGGGTGCAGGAGAATGTCACGTATAGGAAGAACACCTATCGAAATCCCTGCAGGCGTTGATGTTAAAATCAACGGTACAGAGGTTACTGTTAAAGGTCCTAAGGGTGAACTTAAAGATAGTTTCCATCAGGACATCACAATAGCAGTTGAGGGCAATGTAATTAACGTTACCCGTCCTACCGATAACAAAGAGCACCGTTCATTACACGGTTTAACCAGAACACTTGTTGCAAATATGGTTGAAGGTGTTACCAACGGCTACTCCAAAGAGTTAGAGGTACAGGGTGTTGGTTACAGAGTAGCTAAACAGGGTAAGGACCTTGTTATGAATCTTGGTTATTCACATCAGGTTATCGTTTCTGAAATAGACGGTATTTCCATTGAGGTTCCTACACCTAACAAAATTATTATTTCCGGCGCAAATAAGCAGATGGTTGGTCAGTTCGCTGCCGAAGTTCGCGAAAAGCGTCCGCCGGAGCCTTACAAGGGCAAGGGTATCCGCTATGCTGGCGAGTATGTTCGCCGCAAAGAAGGTAAAGCCGGTAAGGGTGCCAAGAAGTAATAAAGGAGTGTATTATAAATGGTTAGAAAGCCTGACAGCAATAAGGCAAGACTTCATCGCCATGTTCGTGTTCGCTCTAAGATCAGCGGCACAGCAGAGCGTCCGCGCCTTAATGTTTTCCGCTCCAATAGCAACATCTATGCTCAGCTGATTGATGATGTTAAAGGAGTTACTCTTGTTGCTGCATCCAGCGTTGAAAAGGATTTCGGCGCAACAACCGGTAACAAAGAAGAAGCCCGCAAGGTTGGACAATTAATTGCTAAGCGCGCAACCGAGAAAGGCATTACCGAGGTTGTATTCGACCGTGGCGGTTATGTTTATCATGGACGCGTTATGGAGCTTGCTGAAGGTGCCCGTGAGGGCGGCCTCAAATTCTAAGAAGGGGGAGAAATGATTATGCCTACAAATATAGACGCAGCTACTTTAGATTTACAAGAAAAGGTTGTTGCTATCAACCGTGTTTCTAAAACCGTAAAAGGCGGACGTATCATGAAGTTCTCCGCCCTTGTAGTAGTCGGTGACGGCAACGGCATTATCGGTTACGGTATCGGTAAAGCCGGAGAAGTTCCGGATGCTATCAGAAAGGGTATTGAAGATGCTAAGAAGAACCTTATAAAGGTTTCTCTTTACGGCTCTACAATTCCTCACGAAGTTATTGGCGAATTCGGCGCAGGCAGAGTTCTTTTGAAGCCTGCCGCACCCGGTACCGGTGTTATTGCCGGTGGTGCAGTTCGTGATGTTCTTGTTACCGTTGGTATCAGCGACATCCGTACTAAAGCTCTTCGCTCAAATAACCCCTACAATGTAGTAAGAGCAACAGTTGCAGGTCTTGCATCACTCAGAACTGCAGACGAGGTTGCAGCTATTCGCGGCAAATCCGCAAAAGAAATATTAGGTTAAGGAAGGAGCTTGCGTTATGTATAAAGCAAACGAGGCTGCTACCAGCCTTAATGTGAAGCTTGTAAAAAGCTTAATAGGCTCCAAAAAGGGCCAGATTGCTACCGCTAATTCTTTGGGCTTAAAGAAGGTAGGGGACGTAAGAACTCAACCCAATAATGCTCAAACAATCGGTAAAATCAATAAGATTATCCACCTCATCGAGGTAACTGAAGCGTAAGCAAGGAGGTGCGACCAATGAAAATACATGAATTAAGTCCTGCTGAAGGTTCTACTTTCACAGCAAAACGCGTAGGCAGAGGCCACGGTTCAGGTAATGGTAAAACTGCAGGCAAAGGCCACAAGGGTCAGAAAGCCCGTTCAGGCTACAGCCGCAAGATAGGCTTTGAAGGCGGTCAGATGCCCCTTCAGAGAAGAGTTCCTAAAAGGGGATTCAATAACATTTTCGCAACTAAATATACTACCGTTAATGTTTCAGCTCTTGAAGTGTTCGACAACGGCACAGTTGTTGATGCTGCTTTGTTGCAGGAAAAAGGACTTATCAAGAAGGTTAATGACGGTTTGAAAATTCTCGGTAACGGCGAGTTAACCAAGAATCTTACAGTAACCGCAGCAGCTTTCACTGAGTCTGCAAAGCAGAAGATCGAAGCAGCCGGAGGAAAGGCTGAGGTGAAGTAAGATGCAGATGCTTGAAACCGTTAAAAACGCATGGAAGGTACAGGATCTAAGAAAAAAGATTTTATTTACCTTGTTTATCATCTTCATATTCCGCGTAGGTTCGGTTATCCCGGCACCCTTTATCGACTTCGCATCTCTTCAAACTGCACAAACTAACGATTTCTTTAGCTATTATTCAGTCCTTTCCGGTGGCGGATTGGAATACGGCGCAATATTCGCAATGGGTGTTACTCCGTACATTAACTCTTCAATTATTATGCAGCTTCTCTGTGTAGCAATTCCTCCTCTGGAGAGAATCTCACAAGATGGTGAAGAAGGCCGTAAGAAGATTGCTCAGTATACCAGATATACAACAGTTATTCTCGGTTTACTTCAGGCAACAGCCTACTTCTTCTATTTGAAGAGTCCTGCTAACGACGGCTCTAATTACCTTACATCCTTTGTAACAGGTGGTTTTTCAACCGTTTTTGCAGCAGTAGTAATTATTGCTGTGTTAACTGCAGGTTCCGCACTTGTAATGTGGCTTGGTGAGCAAATTGATAAAAATGGTATTGGCAACGGTATTTCTATGTTACTGTTCTCGGGTATCATATCAAGATTCCCCTCGGCTATTGCAACAATAGGTGTTTGGTGGAATAGCAACCAAATAGGTCAAATCGTTGGTGTTGTGGTACTCTTTGTAATAATCATAGCATTCATTGTTTGGATGACTGATGCAGAACGCAGAATTCCCATTCAGTACGCCAAAAAGGTTGTTGGACGCAAGATGTATGGCGGACAGAACAGCCATATTCCGATTAAGGTTAATATGTCTGGTGTTATGCCTATAATCTTCTCTTCATCAATCCTTATGTTGCCTACAATGATTCTTACATTTATGGGTACAAATACCGAGAACTTCTGGTATAAATTCCTGCAGCTGTTCAGCGCTCAGGGCGTGTTCTATGCAGTAATTTACTTCGTTCTCATCATCGGCTTTGCTTATTTCTATGTAACCATTCAGTACAATCCTGTTGAAATGGCTAACAATCTTAGAAAGAGCAGTGGTGCTATCCCCGGTATTCGTCCCGGCAAACCCACAGCCGAATTTATTAAAAAGATTCTTTCCAGAATTACCTTGCTCGGTGCATTGCTGTTAAGTGTTATTGCATTGCTTCCTATTTTTATGTCGCTTGCAAATCAAACCAGCATTTCCATCGGCGGTACTTCAATACTCATCGTAGTTGGTGTTGCTCTTGACACAGTTAAGAACCTTGAATCTCAAATGATGATGCGTCATTACAAGGGATTCCTCGACTAATAAGAGGTACGATTATGAATCTTATACTTTTAGGTGCTCCCGGTGCAGGTAAAGGCACCCAAGCCGAAAAGATTTGTGCAAAGCTATCTATTCCGGCAATTTCAACCGGAAATATTATCAGAGAAGCTATAAAGAACGGAACTAAGGTAGGTCTTGAAGCTAAACGCTATATCGAGAGTGGCGACCTTGTACCCGACGAAGTAGTAATCGGTATAATTAAAGAAAGATTAGAATGTGATGATTGCAAAAATGGCTTTATCTTAGATGGCTTTCCTCGCACAATTCCTCAGGCGGAAGCATTAAACGCAATGGGAGTACGGATTGATACCGTGCTTGAAATTGATGTTAAGGACGAAGCTGTAGTTAGCCGACTTTCGGGCAGACGTGTCTGCGAGAAATGTGGTGCAAGCTACCATATCCAATATAAGCAGCCGACCAAAGAAGGCGTGTGTGACCTTTGCGGTGGAAATTTAATAATGCGTAAGGACGATAATCCTGAAACAATTTTAGAGCGCCTCAAGGTTTATCACGACCAAACAGAGCCCTTAAAGGATTTCTATAAGAAGCTCGGCAAGCTTAAGGTAGTTGAAGGTCAGGAAGAGGTTGCAGATACAACCGCTCTTGTCTTCAAAACATTGGAGTTATAATTATGATAGTGCTCAAAACAGCAAGAGAAATCGCTCTTATGGAAGAGGCGTGCAAAATCTCTGCGGGAGCATTAAAAGCGGCAGGTGAGGCGGTCGCTCCCGGTGTTACAACCGAGGAAATTGATCGCATTGCCGAGTCCTATATCAGAAGCAAAGGCGCTGAGCCTAACTTCAAAGGATATAACGGCTATCCGGCAACAGCCTGCATATCTATCAACAACGAGGTAATTCACGGCATACCTTCAAAAAAGCGCATAATCAAGGCGGGCGATATTGTAAGCATTGATTTGGGTGCAAAATTTGAGGGATATCACGGCGACAATGCTGCAACCTTTGCAGCAGGTGACATTTCAGCAGAAGCTAAGCGCCTGCTAGAAGTTACTGAACAAAGCCTTTATAAAGGCATCGCCGCGGCACTCGCCGGCAATAGAATCGGCGATATTTCAAATGCCGTACAAAGCTTTGTAGAGGCTAACGGCTATTCAGTGGTTCGTGATTATGTGGGTCACGGAATAGGCACAAGTCTGCACGAAGCTCCTGAAGTTCCAAATTACGGCAGAGCAAAGCACGGAATTCGTTTGGTACCCGGTATGACCTTGGCAATAGAGCCTATGGTAAACGCGGGTGCATACGGAGTAGACGTTTTGCCTGACGGTTGGACGGTACTAACAAAGGACGGTTCATTGTCAGCACATTTTGAACACACAGTGGTTATTACTGCTGACGGTCCCAAAATAATGACAGTGGCACCTTAACTGTCCAAGATTTAAACCACCAAAAACTAATAACAGAAATTATCTATTATTGTCAGGAGGCTCCATTATGTCCAAGTCGGATATGATAGAATTAGAAGGAACCGTTGTTGAGGCAATGCCTAACGCAATGTTCAAGGTACAAATTCAGGGTGATCACATAATTTTAGCACATATCTCAGGCAAGCTTCGTATGAATTACATCAGAATCCTGCCCGGAGATAAGGTTACAATCGAAATGTCACCTTATGATTTGACAAAGGGACGCATAACTTGGCGTTCCAAATAAGTCGGACTTAAATTATAGGAGGTAATTTAATTATGAAAGTCAGACCTTCTGTTAAAAAGATTTGCGAAAAATGCAAAATTATCAAACGCAAGGGAAAAGTAATGGTTATCTGTGAAAATCCCAAGCACAAGCAGCGCCAGGGTTAATCCTGCGCTAACAATAATGTGGAGGTGCATTTATAAATGGCGCGTATTGCTGGTGTAGATCTTCCGAGAGAAAAGAGAGTTGAAATCGGACTCACATACATTTTCGGAATCGGTCTTACAACATCAAAAAAGATTCTTGCAGATACAGGCATCAATCCCGATACCCGTGTAAAGGATCTTACAGAGGAAGATATCTCAAAACTTCGTGAGTATATCGACCACAACCTTCAGGTAGAAGGTGACCGTCGCAGAAATATCGCATTTGATATTAAAAGACTTATCGAAATCGGTAGCTATCGTGGAACTCGTCACCGTAAGGGCTTGCCCGTAAGAGGTCAGCGTTCAAAGACAAACGCTCGTACCCGTAAAGGTCCGAAGAAGACAATAGCTAACAAGAAGAAATAAGCGGGAGGAAGAAATATGGCAATCAAGGGTAAGAAAACTACCGCAACCCGCAGACGCCGCGAAAAGAAAAATATTGAGCGCGGTGCTGCCCATAACCAGTCAACCTTCAACAACACCATCGTTACCATCACCGACGTACAGGGTAATGCTCTTTCTTGGGCATCTGCAGGTGAACTCGGTTTCCGTGGTTCAAGAAAATCTACTCCCTTCGCAGCACAGAGTGCAGCAGAAACAGCTGCTAAGGCTGCTATGGAGCACGGTCTTAAATCTGTTGAAGTATTTGTTAAAGGACCGGGAGCAGGTCGTGAAGCTGCTATCAGAGCACTTCAGTCAGCAGGTCTTGAGGTTAGCATGATTAAGGATGTAACCCCGATTCCTCACAACGGCTGCCGCCCGCCCAAAAGAAGAAGAGTTTAATTATTTTGGAGGTGTAACAGATGGCAAGATATACCGGTGCAGTTTGTAAGCTTTGCCGCCGTGAGGGTCAGAAATTGTTCCTTAAGGGCGAGCGTTGCTATTCAGAAAAATGTTCTGTTGGTATAAGAGCATATGCCCCCGGCCAACACGGTCAGGGTCGTAAAAAGAACTCAGAGTACGGCATTCATCTCCGTGCAAAACAGAGAGCAAGACGTTTCTATGGTGTAAGCGAATCGCAGTTCCGTCATTATTTCGAAATTGCAGAGCGCAAGGTAGGAATTACCGGTGACAACCTTTTAAGAATGCTCGAAAGCCGTTTGGACAATATTGTATACAGAATTGGTTTTGCCTCTTCAAGAGCAGAAGCCAGACAGCTCGTTGGTCACGGTCATTTTGAAGTTAACGGCCACAGAGTTGACATTGCTTCTTATCTGTGCAAAGCAGGCGATATTATCACAGTATGTCAGAAGAGCAGAAGCCTTGATAAAATTAAAGCAGTCATTGAAGCAAATTCCGGACGTCCTGTTCCACAGTGGATTGATGTTAATGCTGATAACTGTGAGGCAAAGGTTATAACCTTACCTAACCGTGATCAGATTGATGCACCTGTTGAGGAGCAGCTCATCGTCGAGTTCTATTCTAAGTAATAATCCCTATTCATCCATTAGTGTTCACCGTGCGGAGCACTTGGGTCAGGTACTAAAAATTACTCGTGCGGAGAAATGGAGCTTTAGATGCAAGTATCAATTGACAAGCCCAAAATCGAAATGCTTGATATGCTGCCCGACGGCACATATGGCAAATTCATTATTGAGCCTTTAGAGAATGGCTACGGCATTACATTAGGCAACAGCCTTCGCCGTGTGCTGCTTTCATCCCTTCCGGGTGTTGCAGTAACTTCCGTTAAAATAGACGGTGTTCTGCACGAATTTTCTACAATACCCGGCGTTAAGGAAGATGTTACTGAGATTATCCTTAATGTTAAAGGTTTAACAGCTAATTTAACCAGTGACGGTCCTAAAACTGTTTATATTGAAGCTACCGGTCCTTGTGAGGTAACAGGCGCTTCTATAAAGGTTGATTCCGAGGTTGAAATCCTTAATCCCGATATGCATATTGCAACCCTTGACGAGGGCGGCGTGCTAGCTATGGAACTCGTACTCGATAAGGGTAGGGGCTACGTTTCAGCTGAAAAGAATAAGAACAGCCAAACAGTTATTGGTGTGATTCCCGTTGACTCAATTTATACTCCTGTTGTTAAGGCAAACTTCACTGTTGAAGATACTCGTGTTGGTAACGTTACCGACCTCGACCGCCTTATTCTGGAAGTATGGACAAACGGAACTATCTCTGCCAAGGATGCTGTATCACTGGCAGCCAAGATACTCACTGAACATCTCAAACTTCTTGTTGATCTTTCCGGTGGTCAGTACAGCGGAGAGATTATGGTAGAGAAGGGCGACATTGGCAAAGAAAAAGTCCTTGAGATGACCATTGAGGAGCTTGACCTTTCGGTTCGTAGCTTTAACTGCTTAAAGAGAGCCGGAATTAACACTGTTGAAGATCTTACCAACAAATCCGAAGAGGATATGATGAAGGTACGTAATCTCGGCAGAAAATCACTCGAAGAGGTTATCGCCAAGTTAGATTCACTGGGCGTAGCACTCTGCAGTAACGAGGAATAATTCAATCACTAATATAAAGGAGTGAGTATAAATGCCAGGTACAAGAAAGCTCGGTAGAACCAGCGACCACAGAATCGCAATGCTTCGTGGTATGGTTACCTACTTGCTGGAAAATGGCAAGATTGAAACCACCTACACGCGTGCTCAGGAAGTACGTTCAATGGCGGAAAAGTATATTACACTCGCAAAAGAAAGCAGCCTTCACAACAGACGTCAGGCTATGTCTTTCGTAACCAAGGAATCTGTTGTAAACAAATTGTTTACGGAGATTGCCCCCAAATATGCAGATAAGAACGGCGGCTACTGCCGTATTACCAAAATCGGTCCTCGCCGCGGCGATGCTGCCGAGATGGCAATTATTGAGCTTATCTAATTTGTGAGTTATAAAAAGAACCTTCCTTTTCCGGAGGGTTCTTTTTGTATTTATATGAGTTTTTGGTTAAATTTGAAAAATTGTAAAAACTTATAAAAAAGTAAATATCGAAATCAGCAAGACATTATATGTTAAACGACAATTCTCGCAAAAACTGTGAATTGTCGTTACTTTTTTGTAATAATTGTCAAAAAATTGTATATATTTTTGAACATTTAGCTATTGATTTTTCTATTTATATGGTATATAATAATCTCACAGTGGTGAAAAAACCCATAAAAGTACATGAAAGTGTCATAAAGTGTGGAATATGGAGGTGAAAACAAGTGGTTTACGGCGAGCATCAACATCAGATTGATAAAAAGGGAAGAATGTGTATCCCTGCAAAATTCCGCCCTTACTTTGGCGAGAAGTGTATGGTGTGTAGAGGCTTGGACGCAAAGCCTTGTTTACACATCTATCCATTAGACGAATGGGAAAATTTAGATGCCACAATTAAATCAATGCCAATGGCTCGCTCAAGAACCGTAAGAAAGTTTGTTTTCGCAGGTGCTGCTGAGGTTGAATGCGATGGTCAAGGCAGAATTCTTTTGCCTGCCACCCTTCGTGAGTATGCTAATTTGAAAGACGATGTAGTTGTTGTCGGTCAGTCAGAGTATGCAGCAATTTGGAATGTAGATGCTTGGGCAGAGGAATCTGCACTTTGTACACCCGATAAGGTTACTGCACTTTTAGAGGAGCTTGAAATATAAAGGAGCCGAAAATGGAGTTTGTGCATAAATCTGTAATGCTTAACGAAGCAATTGATATGCTTAATATAAAATCAAACGGCATATATGTAGACGGAACCGCTGGTGGTGCGGGTCATTCGTCAGTAATAGCTTCAAAGCTAACAACAGGCAAGCTTTATGCTCTTGATAGAGACCCAGATGCTGTGGCAGTTGCTACAAAAAGGCTGCAAGGAATGAATGCAGAGGTTATCAAAACAAATTTTAGATATATGAAGGAAGCGCTTGCAGAAAAGAATGTTAAAAAGGTTAACGGTGTACTTATGGATTTAGGTGTTTCCTCATGGCAGTTAGATAATCGGTCCCGCGGCTTTTCTTATCACGATGATGCACCATTAGATATGAGAATGAGTCAGGAGGGTATCACAGCAGAGGATTTAGTAAACACCTTAAGTGCTGAGGAGTTAACTAAAATTTTTAGAGATTTCGGTGAAGAGAAGTTCTCCTGGAAAATTGCAAATGCTATTGTATCGCACAGAGAAAAATCCCCGATTTTAACAACCAGTCAATTGACTGAAATAATTAGCAATTGTGTTCCCGCTAAAGTAAAAAGGAACGGACATCCTGCAAGAAAGTGCTTTCAGGCATTGAGAATAGCAGTGAATGAAGAACTGGATTTGTTAGAAGGCTCATTGCTAGCAGCATTTGATATGCTGGAAACAGGGGGAGTGCTTGCGGTTATCACCTTTCATTCCCTTGAGGATAGAATTGTAAAAAGCACATTTGCAGAGCTTTGTAAAGGTTGTACCTGTCCTTCGGATTTTCCCGTATGTGTGTGTGGAAAGACTCCTAAAGGAAAACTTGCAACACGAAAGCCCATAGTTCCGAGCGATGAGGAATTAAATGAAAACCAAAGAAGCCGCAGTGCAAAACTGCGAGGAATAATTAAGATATAGGAGTGTTGAGGCAGTTGAATAATATTAAATATTTCAATGATAATTTAGCCCACGATTACGATAGGTTTATGCCAAAGGCTAATCGAAAAGAGCAAGCCGAAAAGGTTATCAAGATGACACCTAAAAAACAGCCTAAAGCCTCGAAAAAATCTTCAAATGCAAAAGCATTTCCAATAGTTATGTCTATAATTATTGTGGCGGCTATATTCGGCAATCTGTTTTTAAGAGCAGAGATTTCACGTGTAGGCAATGAGCTGAGTGCCGCAGAAACCGTTACTGAACGATTGAAAAGTGAGCAAACTCGACTCAGTGTAGAGCTTGAAAAGAAAACTTCAGTTGGTAATTTGGAAAAGCAAGCCATAGGTCTTGGTATGCAAAAGCAAGAAAAATCACAAATGAATTATATATTCACCTACGAAGATGAATTTGTTGAAGAATCTGCAGATGCAGAATAATCGTAGTAATTAGGCGAATATAATAGGTTGACGAGAGCCATAAATTTATGACTCTCGTTTTCGAGCATTTTTGAAGGGAGCAGAATTATGTCGAAAAAGCCGACGAAATTGATGTGGGTACGTATGATATCCGTGGTTTTGTTCATCATAATTGTAATGTTTACGGTGTCAGGCGTTCAGCTTACCCGAATAATGGTAATAGATGGCGAAAAGTATAAAGAAAAAGCATCTGAACAACAGCTGTACGATACTCAAACCACTGCATTACGCGGAGATATATACGATAGTAATATGAATCTGCTTGCAACCAGCGCCACAGTTTGGAATGTGTATGTAACACCTAATGATTTTAAAACAGCCTTTGACAATAAGGCTGAGGATATAGAAGATGCCAAAGAGGAAATAGCATCAGGACTTTCAAAAATTTTAGAACTTGAAGAAAAGGATATAGAGGAGGATTTAAATAAGAAATCCAGCTATACCGTTATAAAACGAAATATTGAAAAAAAGATGGCAGATGAGGTACGGGAATTTATTTCTGAAGGCGGATATGGTGATGTTCTAGGGTTGGATGAATCAAGCAAACGCTATTATCCTAACGACACCTTAGCATCTAGTGTGCTCGGCTTTGTTGGTGATGATAATCAGGGCTTATACGGCGTGGAATATACCTATGATACAAAGCTCACCGGAACACCCGGAAGAGTAGTTGCTTCGAAAAATGCACAGGGCTCAGATATGAAATTCAGCTACGAATACGTTGAAGAGGCCAAAAAAGGGGATACACTTGTTTTAACCATAGATACGTATATTCAGGAGGTAGCCGAGAAGTATCTTGATCAGGCAGTAGAAGAGAACAAGGTTGCTGATAGAGGCACCTGCATTGTTATGAACGTTAATACGGGTGCCGTTCTTGCAATGGCGGTTTCGGGAGATTTCAACCCAAACAGCCCGTTTGAACTATCAAAAGAATATAAAAAGCAATTAAAGGGATTAAGCAAAAAGAAATACAGTGAAAAAAAGGCAGAGCTACAAAATAAAATGTGGCGTAATAAGGCAGTTTCCGATACATATGAACCGGGCTCTGTGTTTAAAATAGTAACATGTGCGGCAGCTCTTGAAGAGGGGCTTACAGGCCTATCGTCCTCCTATAACTGTTCAGGACATATCACAATTGCGGGGCAGACCTATCATTGCCATAAGAAGGAAGGTCATGGAACACAAAACTTAAGCGAATCTATGCAGAATTCCTGCAACCCCGTATATATTAGTCTCGGTCAGCTTTTAGGGGTAAAGACCTTTTCTAAATATTTCCGAGCCTTCGGTTTAACCGAAAAAACCGGTATAGATTTACCTGGCGAGGCAACCTCCACATATCACTCAGAGGAAAATATGGGCCCCGTAGAGCTGGCATCAACCGCCTTCGGTCAAACGTTTAAGATTACTCCAATTCAGCTTATTACAGCTTGTAGTGCGGCTGTAAACGGCGGTTATCTGGTTCAGCCTCACGTGGTTTCAGAGATTAGGGATGCAGAAAAAAATACCGCCCATACCATTTCTACAGTGCAAAAGCGT
>JAZNRT010000006.1:0-22281 GCA_045590875.1 Acutalibacteraceae bacterium | reverse complement strand
GCGAAAAGTTAAGAGAAGAATTATGAGCCGCGATGTGCAAAGGATTTAACAAAATCAAGAATTATGTGCTCTTATCTTCTCATATCTGAAATTTAACATATAATATCAAAGCGAAAGGTAGATGAAGAAAATGAAGATTATTAAAAGAAGCGGTCAGGAAGTTCCTTTTGACAGAGAAAAAATCGAAATAGCCATCACTAAGGCGAACGAAAGCGTAGTTTCCAGCGAGCGAATGACCCCTATTCAAATTAAGAGAATTGCCGAAGATGTTGAGATGGCGGCAAATAACATAAGCAGAGCGTTAAGCGTTGAAGAAATTCAGGATATGGTGGAGGACCAAATTATGAATCAGCGGGCATTTTCGGTTGCCCGCCGATACATCACCTATAGATACACCCGTGAGCTAGTGCGTAAATCCAACACCACCGACGATCAGATTTTATCCCTTATTGAATGCAACAACGAAGAGGTTAAGCAGGAAAATTCCAACAAAAACCCCACAGTAAACAGCGTTCAAAGGGACTATATGGCAGGGGAAGTTAGCAAGGATATAACAAGGAGAATTCTCTTGCCCGCCGATATTGTTGAGGCACATGACAGTGGACTTATCCACTTCCACGATGCGGATTATTTTGCTCAGCATATGCACAACTGTGATTTGGTAAACCTTGAAGATATGCTACAGAACGGCACGGTAATTTCCGGCACTATGATAGAAAAGCCCCACAGCTTTTCCACCGCCTGTAATATAGCCACTCAGATTATAGCACAGGTGGCTTCCAGCCAATACGGTGGTCAGTCTATAAGTCTTACCCATTTAGCGCCCTTTGTTGATATTAGCCGAAAGAAAATCACCCGCGAGGTTGAGGCGGAAATGGCAGACATCGGTGTGAAGATTGATTCCCAGCAGATTTCAAAAATTGTAGAGCGCCGTTTGCTTGAGGAGATTAGCCGAGGTGTTCAAACAATTCAGTATCAGGTTGTAACCCTTATGACCACCAACGGTCAGGCGCCCTTTGTTACGGTGTTTATGTACCTTAACGAGGCAAAAAACGAGCAGGAAAAGCAGGACCTTGCCATAATAATTGAAGAAACCTTAAAGCAACGCATTAAGGGTGTAAAAAACGAAAAGGGTGTATTTATTACCCCCGCTTTTCCAAAGCTTATTTATGTTTTGGAAGAGGATAACATTAAGGAAGACAGTAAATATTACTATCTTACCAAGCTTGCCGCACAGTGCACTGCAAAAAGAATGGTGCCTGATTACATTTCCGAAAAGGTAATGTTGGCCAATAAAATCGACAAAAACGGCAACGGCAACTGCTATACTTGTATGGGTTGCCGCAGCTTCCTTACACCGTTTATTGACGAAGAGGGCAAGCCGAAATACTACGGCAGATTTAATCAGGGTGTTGTAACGGTAAACCTTGTGGATATCGGGCTTAGTGCCAACGGCGACAAGGAAGAGTTTTGGAAAATTTTCGACAAGAGAATGGAGCTTTGTCACCGCGCATTGCAATACCGCCACGAGCGTCTTACAGGCACCCTTTCTGATGCCGCCCCAATTCTTTGGCAGCACGGCGCACTTTTAAGGCTTAAAAGCGGCGAAGCAATAGACAAATATCTTCACGGCGGATATTCAACCCTTTCTCTCGGCTATGCAGGGCTTTGGGAATGCGTATACAGTATGACCGGCAAAAAGCTTACCGAAAAGGCGGGGGAGGAATTCGGGCTTGAAATTATGCGCAAGCTTAACGAATACACCGCTAAGTGGAAGGCAGCCGAAAATATTGACTACAGCCTTTACGGCACACCCTTAGAGAGCACCACCTATAAATTTGCAAAATGTTTACAAAAGCGTTTCGGCAAGGTTGCAGGTGTTACCGACAGAAACTATATCACCAACAGCTACCATGTACACGTAACTGAGGAGATTGATGCCTTCGACAAGCTGGAGCTTGAAGCCAAATTCCAAGCCTTGTCACCCGGTGGTGCCATCTCTTACATTGAAGTGCCCAATATGCAGAACAACCTTGAAGCGGTGCTTAATGTTATGAAATTTATTTACGATAACATTATGTATGCCGAGCTCAATACCAAAAGCGACTACTGTCAGTGCTGCGGCTACGACGGTGAAATTGAGATAGTTGAAGACGGTCACGGCAAGCTTCTGTGGAAGTGCCCCAACTGCGGCAACACCGACCAATCCAAAATGAATGTTGCCAGAAGAACCTGCGGATATATCGGTACCCAATATTGGAATCAGGGCAGAACTATGGAAATTAAAGAAAGGGTATTACACCTATAAAATCAGATGCCAGATGTCACAGTCTGGCATCTAGTGTCTATGAGGATATTTATGAACTACGGAGAAATAAAAAAACGGGATATTGCCAACGGAATAGGGGTTAGGGTATCCTTATTTGTATCTGGCTGCAGAAATGCTTGCAAAAACTGTTTTAACAAGGAAACTTGGGATTTTTCCTTCGGCCAACCCTTTACAGAGGAAACAGCGCAAGCAATAATGGAATATTTAAAGCCTGATTATATCACGGGACTCACTCTTTTAGGGGGCGAGCCCTTAGAGCCTGAAAATCAACCTGAGCTTTTTTCTCTTACAAGCCTTGTTAAAAATAAATTCCCCAACAAGGATATATGGTGCTTTACAGGCTTTACCTTTGAAGAGCTGAACAGTGAAAACTGCAGAGCTAACACAAGCTTTTTACAGCCCTTGCTTCGCAATATAGATATATTGGTAGACGGCAGATACAATGAGGAGAAAAAGAATATCTCCCTGCAATTCAGAGGCTCAGAAAACCAAAGAATAATTGACCTACCAAAAACATATAGTAGTGGTGAAATAACCCTTTGGAGTGGGTGTGTTCGGTAGAACTTGCAATTTTCAAGAGATTTTGGTATACTACTAAAAACCAAAGAAAAAAAGTCAGGTGAATATTTATGGCAAGCTTTTGCATTTTGTGCTCTAAAAAATTAGGGCTGTTCAGTGGAGGAAACGAGAATATTTTCTCAGGCGACCCCGCTGTTAAAATTTGCGACGAGTGCTTAAAAAAAGCCGAAACAATATTGAAAAAGGTCGAAATGAAAATTCCTGTTGAGGCGGAGGATTACGACCGCTTTACCGCCGAAGGAATTGCGTATATCAATGAGTTTTTAGAGCCCGACGGCCTTACAATAGGCGGCGGAGCCGATGCAAAGCACACCGTAAGCCCTATGGAGCGGGAGGTAGGGGAGGCTATTATCGACCGCACCTTTCAGGTAGACGACGAGGAAGCCCAGCAAATACTCACAAAGCTTAATTCTATGAGCTCAGAGGAAATTGAGAACTTTTTAGAGGGGCTTGTGAGTGAAAACGACACCTCAGAGGGCTTTATGAACGATATTAAGGCGCTGAATGACGAGGAGCTTAACGCCGTAATTTCCGAGCAACGGGAGTATTTTAATAACGCAGAATGGGCATACATTATGTATGTTTATAATTTCCGCAACAAAATTGAAGCAGAGCCGACTACTGAGGATATTCAGCCGATTCCCCTACCTGAGAACGAGCTGGACACTAACGAGGTGGAGAGATTACTTGGAATTTTTTCTGAAAAAACACAGGAAGAATTAAAGGAAATAGTAAATGACGAAAGCTATACACCCGAAGCCCGTCAGGCGGCAAAGGCTCTACTAAGTGAATAAATAGAAAACATATAACATAAATATTGTTTTTAATAATATCAAGTTAATAAAAAAAGATAACGGTAACTTTAAAAATAAGAAGTTTCCGTTATCTTTTTTTATTTGCTTTAATAAGTCTTTATTTTAAGAATTATCGGGCAGTTTCTTTAGCCAATAGACCGCATTGTCTACCCATTTTGCCATTGATTCATCTATCCAACCGGGATTATCAAAGGCGGTTATTTCGTTGGCAAGAACTGCACCGTGTGGCGCGTGGGGGTATATATGTACTTCAAAGGGGATTTTATGTCTACTTAATGCCTCAGCGGCATAAATTGTGCTTTCTACAGGCACTAACTGGTCATCGGCACTATGCATTAAAAAGACGGGGCAGGTTCTCTCGTCGATATTATTTTCTACCGAGTATTTTGCCAACTCCTCCTCTGTGGGATTTTGTGTTCCGAGAATTACGCGGAATGAGGTTTCGTAGCTAACACCTTTTTTTGAGGTAAGAACAGGGTAGCAAAGAATTACACCGTTGGGGCGGTTAGAGCCTTTTTTAACGCAATCCACTGTGTGCCAAAGTGTTGCAAGGCTGCCTGCCAGATGTCCGCCTGCCGAAAAGCCCACACAGAAAACCCTTTGGGGGTTTACACAAAGCGCCTCGGCATTATCCCTGATATATTCCATAGCAACGGAAGCTTCGTTTAAGGGCTGAGGAAACTTTGCATGCTCACGGATAGAATAGGTAAGAACAAAGCAGTTATAACCTTTAGATAGGAACACCTCTGCCACAGGGTAACCCTCTCGGTCGTTAGAGGTGTATTCGTAGCCTCCGCCGGGGATTACCAGCATGGCGGGGCGGGCACCGTTTAAATCGTTGATGTAACAGTCCAGAGTGGCTGTGCGCTCACCGCAGGGTAGATTAACAGATTTGTACATAAACATAATTATCACCTTTTGCTTTTTATATTTTAACTTTGATTTGGTGCTTTTTCAGGGGCTTCTTCGGAGGGCTTTTGAGTTTTTACAGCAATTGAATTTAATACTTTCCCAAAAAGCCGCCAAGGATAATCCTTTTTGGGAGGTAGGCTAAATTCCTCAACTTGCTTGTTTGCGGTTGGGTGGCGGAAGCTTAAATGGTGCGACCAAAGTGCAATAAAACACCCATTATCGTGGCTACCGTATTTTCCGTCGCCCAAAAGTGGCATTTTCCGGCTTGAAAACTGCACCCGTATCTGATGTGTGCGTCCGGTGTGCAGGCGTATCTTCACAAGGGATATTTTGCCCTTTTCGGTTTGCAAGGTTTCAATAAGCTCGTATTCAAGCAGTGCCTCTTTTGCGCCCTTTCGCAGGGTCTTTACAACAAAGGATTTGTTTTTTGCAGAATCCTTAAAAAGATAATCCCGCATTTCTCCCATTTTCGGTTCAGGGGCGCCGTGTACCACCGCAAGGTATTCCTTTACCATTCGGTGGTTTTTTATTGTCTCAGACAGCCCCTTGGTGGCGCGGGAGTTAAGGGAATAAACCATTGTACCCCCCACCATTTTATCTAAACGATGCACCACGTCAACTCGGTAGGCGCCTGTCATTTTCTTGATTATATCGGGCATAGTGCGAAGGGTGTTGCTTTGGTGTTCAGATAGAATGTTAACAGGCTTTTCGCACACTATTATATGCTTATCTTTATACAATACCTTTATCATATCAGTAAAGCTCCGGATTTCTTGCCCATTCAAGCAACAGGTAATTGGCAACGGCGTCACTGTCGCAGCTGTCGATTTCCAAGCTCGCTATATTTTTAATTTCGGGGTAGGCATTTGCCACAGCAATAGAAAAATCTGCCGCCTCGAACATTGGTATATCGTTAAAATTATCTCCAAACGCCACTATGCGCCCGAAGCCGTATTTTTCCTTGAAAGCAAGCGCCCCCTTGCCCTTGCCCGCGCATTGTGAGTAGATTTCCAGAAAGCTGTAGCCCCCCGAATTATCCAGATAAACCGAAGCGCTGATATCCTTTATGCGCTTTAATTCTTCGGCTACCCTATTTAGGTGCTCACCCTCACCCACGCAGATGATAAAGGGTATGCTGCCTGAAGCATTTATACCGAAAGCCTCACGGCAGCTGCGGTAGTAGCTACCCCGCGCTTTTAAAAAGGCGGCAGAGGCGGGTGAATTGCAGGAGGCATATTGTACATCAATACCGCCGTTTATATAACTGAAAACAAAGGGCTCGGCATTAAGCCTTTTGCACACCGCCACAGCGGTGCGGGCAGCAACGGGGCTTATACAGTTAAGGTGCTCTGCCTTTTTCTCTTTTGTATTATAAAACATACTGCCGTTCATAAGAATAGCAGGAAGCTTTAAATTCAGTTTTTCAATAACCGACATAGCGCTTTCGGGAGAACGGGAGGTGTTAACAGTAAAGGGCAGACCACGTTCAATAAGCGCGTTAAGGGTTTTTGCGGTATAGTCGCTAAGGACTCCCTTTGAATTTAGCAATGTTCCGTCGATATCTGCCATATAAAGGGTTTTCATTATTCTTCCGCCTCCAGTTCTGTTAAAATTTCGGTATCGGTACTCCATTTATCGTATAACTCCTCAAGCTGAGTGTTCAGTTGGTTCAGCTGTTGGGTGAGGACTAAGGTTTTTTCGTAGTCGCTTGAATTTTCATCAGAAGAAAGCTGTAAATTGATATTTTCTATATCCGCTTCGAGCTTTGAAATTTCGCCCTCTAATCGGCTTATAGCACCTTTGAGTTTGCGGATTTCACTTTGCCGTTGCTTTCTTTCGTGGTATTCCGCACCACCTGCACCCATTTGCTTTTTTTGAGGTTTTTCATCACTTTGTGTGGGCTTTCTGCCGCTTTCTATAAATTCATCGTAATTGCCCGAAAATGAGGTAAGCCCACCACTTTCCAACCATAAAATTCTTGTGGCAAGGCGGTTTATGAAATAGCGGTCGTGGGAAACGGCAATAATGGTACCGCCGTAGTGAAGGAGTGCATTCTCCAGCGCTTCGCGAGAGGGCAAATCAAGGTGATTGGTGGGCTCGTCCAGAAGAAGCAGATTATTGCCCGCAAGCATAAGCTTGGCAAGGGAAACACGCGCCCGCTCGCCACCACTTAAAGATTCTATTTGTTTATACACATCATCGCCCTGAAATAGAAAGGCGGCAAGAGCGTTTCGCACAGTGGTTTCATTAAGGTGACTAAAGGCATTCCAAACCTCATCTAGCACTGTGTTTTGCGGATTTAAATCAGCCTGTAGCTGGTCAAAATAGCCCACAGTAACCCTTGCGCCGAATTTAATCTTTGGAGAAGATAGAAGTTCCTTTAAAAGGGTAGTTTTTCCGCTTCCGTTGGCACCGAGAAGGAAAATATGCTCGTGACGTTTTATGTTAAGTGTTATATCCTTGTAAAGGGTTTTTTCGCCGTAAATGCGGGTAAGCCCCTCACCAAAAAGCACATCGTTGCCGGTGTCAGAGGCAGGGTGGAAATTAAAGGAAACTGACTTTTCTTCTGATTCGGGGATTATAAGGGTTTCCTTAATTCTGTCAATTGATTTCTGCTTGTGGTCGATTGTGCGGTAGTTTCTTTCCATACTGAAGGTGCGCTGTTGCGCGATTATACCCTCAATGCGCTTTATCTCCCGCATTTTGTTTTGATATTCCCGCTGGATGGTTTTTTTGTGCTCTTCACAAAGCTCCAAGTGCCTTGTGTAATTACCCTTTGAGGAAATAAGCCTTTGGTGGCTCAGCTCAAAGGTTTTGTTAGTTACCTTATCAAGGAAGTAGCGGTCGTGGGAAATTATAAGCGCGGCGCCGCTAAATCCCACAAGAAATTCCTCAAGCCATTCCACAGCCTTTATATCAAGGTGGTTGGTGGGCTCGTCAAGCAGTATTAAATGAGGCTCGCAAAGAAGCAGCTTGGCAAGACCAATTTTGGATTTCTGCCCGCCGCTGAGGGCAGAAACAGGCAATTCAAGCTCGGCTTCTGTAAGTCCCAAGCCTAAAAGGGTGGAACGGGTGCGGCTTTTATATGTAAGTCCGCCCAAAGCCACAAATTGCTCGTTATATGCCGCCTGCTTTTGTAAAAGCTCCTCTGTTTGAGCGGTGTTTAGGGAAATGTTAATTTTTTTAATTTTGGCATCCAGCTCTTCAAGGTGGGAGAAAACGGTTAAAGCCTCTTGCACTGCTGTGCGGTTTGAGTCACGGCAGGTGTGCTGTTCAAGGTAGCCAATGCTAATTCCGTGAGATTTCCCAAAACCACCACCACTTGGTGGCAGTTCACCCGTTATAAGCTTTAACAGTGTGGTTTTTCCCGTTCCGTTAGCACCAACCAGCCCGATTTTGTCCCCGGATTCTATCATAAAATCCGCACCCTCAAAAAGGGTGCGTTCACCAAACGACATAGAAAGTCCTGAGGCGCTGAGTATTGCCATTAACCAAATCTCCTAAAAATTATAATGCAAAGGGTATATTGCCTTGTTGTTTTAAAAGGCAAAGCTTCAAGGGCGGCGGGGCTTACAAAAATCCTTGTTTGCAAGTCGCAAACCGCCCGTTCTTTAAAGTTACGGTTGTTTCAGATGGGCTGCCAAGGTGGTTACCAAGGCGCCAAAAAGCTGGAACACAAGCGCTCCCAAAAGTGGTAGCTTAAGAATTCCCGCAGTGAATATATAATAGCCTAAAAGTGCTATACCTAAGGCTATAAGCGCAAACTGAATAACAAGCAGAATTAAGGTGATGCTCTTCATTCTTATAGAGCCGGTTACCGCCGCCAGCAGACCTGAAATGTTTTTGCTGTAGCTTGCGGGTGAGGATATACTTTCCTTATAACCGCCAACGGTTTTGTAAGAGGCAACACCTGAGCCGGTCATAACCTTTACCAAGTCGGGATATAGCCCGAAATAGTCGCAGAGCATTTCCTCTGTAATGTTGGGGTCGTTGGAATTTATAAGCATTGTAACCCCTGTGTTACAAAGGTTGCGAAGCTCGTAGGTGATTTCCTCATCCGCCTCATAGCCCACAATGAACAGTGCGCAAAGCTGTTGATCAAAGGCGAGATAGAGGGGGAAGTAGCCCTGACGCAAAATCTTTTTATCAAGCTCAAGGCTTGGAGTCTTTATGCTGTGACCCTCCATAAGTGTGCGGTTGCCAACAAAAATACGGTGGTCGTCAATCCAGCCCGAAATACCCATATTGTTTTCGTATTTTACACTGTCAGCATTGGGCATTTCTTCACTGCCGCTTTCAAGTATTTCTTCGAAAATTGGTGCCAATGGGGAGCCTGCGGCACTAAGCACCGCCGAAGCCGCGGCAATATATTTATCCACAGCGCCTGTGTTCAGCACCTGCATATTATAGAGCTTAATGGTGCCCTTCGGGAAAAGGTCGGCGGCATCAAATGCAACAGCGTTTGCATTGGCAATGGCCTCTGCCGAGGAATAGCCCGCAAGCATTGCGCCGTAGCCCGAAAGCTTTTTAGAAAGGAGTGACAGGGGAAGATTGCTGCTAAAAATTGCAGAAACGGGACAACTCGCACAGGTAACCGCCGCAAAGGTGGTTACTGCCGAGATAACTCCGCCGTTAACAAAGAAGGAAACTAAACCCAGCACTGCCGCCGCAACGACTGTGAAAACAATAATGGGAGAAAGCTTCCTTTCATAGGCATCTTCAGAGAAGGCGTTTTTAAGGTAATCGGTGATATTTGTGGTGTTTTTGCCCTGGCAAATCAAGGCTTCGCCGATTATTCCGCCGTTTGCCATAACCGATGCGGAATATTTATCCTCAACAAAGGTAACCGCCTTCTTTTCCCGATCGTTGGCAATAACATCAAAGCCACGGCCAACACGCTTTATAATAGACCGCTTGCCTAAAAGATTAAAGATAAGTATAACAAGTGCGGCAACCGAAAGGGCGGGGGCAGAGGAAATGTGACCGCTAATGGCTGTTACAACTGTATAAACAAAAACACTAACAGCACAAAGTGCGGCAGGTGAGTCGATGTCGGGATTACCGCTAATAAGTGTGGCAAAGCCTTTCATTGTGCGGTGGTTAATACCTAATGCCACACCTAAAAGAATTATGTTAAGCAGAGCGAAAACGGTGACTGAGCTGGCAATTATGGCATCCTTTAAAACAAAATTGATAAGAAGCATAATCGCGGTTATGACTGAAGTGGGAATAAGCCTTGCGGTAAGGCTTACCTGCTGAGCGCTTAAATCGGTTCGTATGCTGTGGGCGTCGGCAACGGATTTGTAATCGTCTACAAATGGCGTTTCCTCACTAAAGCCTGTAACATCACTTTCGGGAAGCTCATCTTCATCGCTGCCTGTAAATTTCAATGGGTCGACCGAGGTCTCCTCCTCTTGCTCGGAAAGAGACTCCAGATGCAGCTTCATAACCTGTGCCTTTATAGGGTCGGTTTTGTGGGCTGAAGAGTCGCTGTTAAGGTCGATAATGCGGGTTACACCGCCATCCTCACTGCCCATATTTTCGCCGTCGGCAAAGCTGTATTGAAAATTCTTAATATCCCCTGAGGTGCTTGATATAACAGCGGCTGAGGGGCTTTCATCTTGAATTTTTATGGGTATGCTAATGGTTTTTCCCTCTAGCCCGTCGGTGCTTTTTTGAAGGAATGGGGAGAATTCGTGGGTGTGACGCGCTTCGCTTACAGACCCACTGCTTTGCATATCATAAAGGTTTGAAAGACGTTCTCGGGCACCCTGCTCGGCAGAGTGGATGATATCGTCTATGCTTTTTTGTGGCATATCCATATCGTATGCGGGGTTAACATAGCTTCTGCATTTTGAAAGAAGTGAATCTGCCGACTGCTCCATTTTTCTGGACAAGGGATTTTCACTTTTAAAGCTTTCGTTTAAGGAATCGAAAATAGCGTCTGCAATATTTTCTTCTTTTTTATCGTCTTCCTCGCTGATATGGGGTGTTATGTCGCTTGTAGCAGAAATGTCCTCGTTAGCAAAGTCAAGAGAAATGCCATTTTCTTCTTTCGCAGCCGTGGTTTCAGGCTCGTTTTTGATGGATTCTTCTGCTTTTTCTGAGCCGGTGGTATGTAGCCAAGGGTTTGCCGACTGCTGACGGGCGCGCTCGGCCATCATTCTGTCGTACAGCGCCTGGGCAGTGGGGGAAAGCTTTGTCTCCTTTTTAGGGGTGGGCTCAGGTGCCTCACCTTTAGCTTCCGTAGAGTCGGCCTCTGTATTTTCTGTTTCGGTTTTCTGATTTTCTTGGGGCTCCTCTGCCTCAATTTTTGCCGAATTTTCTATATTTTCCTCTGATGATACTTCGCAGGCTTCTTCAAGTGGGGCTGGTTGTTGGGATTTGTTTTCGGCTAAATCGTCGATAACTATTTTAACCTTTTCTTCCGTTTTTGAGGCAATAATCTCATTTTCCTGCTTCAGGCGGGAGATAAGCTCCTCTGCTGTTTGTTCGGCGGATTTCCCCTCCGAAGCCTCTACCTTAATTTGGGGCGGGGCAGAAATATCCTTAACCACGCTGTCGGTTTCTGCGTGGTCTTCACCCGACGAGAATGAGGGCACTGCACCCTTTGGTGTTTCAATTCTTGTGCCCATTTCATAGGTTTTGCTTTCACCGAAAATCCCGCCATCTTTCAGAGTTTCTGGGATGTCAATTATGCTGGGATCTTCCATAATCTGCTGCTCGGCAGGTTGGATTTCTTCTGCCTCTTCGCTTTTTGTATTTTCCATTATAGGCTCGGCAAATTTACTAACCTCTTCCGTAGCCTCTTCACTTGAAGTCTCTTCTGCTTCTTCGGAATTTCCAAGTATTTCGCTAACCGTCATAGCGTGTGAGGGACGGTGGGGCTTGCGGTCGTCCCAAAGGGTTATATTAAGCTCTTGTTCGTCGTCACTCTTAGCGCCTTTTGAATTGGATGTGCCGCCGAAATCAAGAATAAAATCGTTTTCGTCTTCACCTTTTTTCTTTTTGCTAAAGAATCCCATTTCCCATATTCCTCCCGAATTTTATATACAGTGGTTGAATTTTAGTTGTTTTTTGCCGAGATTTTTGCCCGCTGACGGGAAACTTCATACATAAGCACACCTGCAGCAACAGATGCGTTAAGAGAGTTGATGCTTCCCTTCATAGGCAGAGATACCATAACATCACAATGCTCTGCAACCAAGCGGCCGATTCCCTTTCCCTCGTTTCCTATAACCAAGGCTGTGGGTCCCGAAAAATCTTCACTGCACCAGGAATTACCCTCCATATCTGCGCCGTAAACCCAAATTCCGCGACGTTTAAGCTCGTCTATTGTAGAGATAAGATTAGTAACCTTGCAGACCTTCATATATTCAAGGGCACCCGCTGCAGATTTTGCAACCGTACTACCAAGGCTAACCGAACGGCGCTTTGGAATAATTACCCCGTGCACCGAGCAGGCCTCGGCAGTGCGTATTATTGCGCCTAAGTTATGGGGGTCCTCCAGCTCGTCGCAAATAATTATAAAGGGCGGTTCGCCTCTCGTTTCTGCTTCGGCAAAAATATCCTCAACACTGCAGTATTCGTGGGTGGAAACAAAGGCGGCAATACCTTGGTGATTAGCACCGCCCGACAAAAAATCAAGCTTTTTCTGAGGCACTTCTTTTATAATAATACCCCGCTTGGTTGCCTTTGCAATTATTGCGGCAACCGAGCCGCCACCAGCTGAATTTGCTACAAGTAATTTATCTATATTTCTGCCCGAGCGCACCGCCTCCATAACCGGATTGCGCCCCACAATAATGTCGGGGTGGGGGCTACCGCTCTCGGTTGAATTTTTTATAATCTCATTGTCCAAAATAAGGCACATCCTAAAAACAGTATTTTATATATATTTAAGTATATCATATAATAAATAAAAATAAAAGATATAATTTTCTAATATTATGTTAAAAAATACTGTAAAATTTATCCTGAAGAAGCCAATTGCAATTCCAAAAAACAACCCCCTGCAATTGAGCAAGGGGTTAATAAAATCAAAAGATTATTCTAAGGGACTGCAGAAAACAGCGAAAGAAAGAGGGATAAGGAAACAAACGGTGTTAACAATTTTCGCATAGCGCAATTCACCTCAGGGATAGAATAATTCTATTTCACAATAATTATATCACAAGGCACACGGAAAACAAACATAACAAATTAGCTTTAAATAATATTACAAATTTCTTTGTATAAAAGCCACCATAACCGTTATATCATCGGGGTGGTTTTTATCGGCTCTGCGGGCGGCAGAATCGGCAATTTTATCGGCCAAATCCTGAGCTGTGCTGTCTTGGAAAGCTTCAATCTCCTTGCATATCCACTCGGTGCCCTCGGTGGTGGCGCCGTCGCTGAGAATAACAACAACATCCTCAAATTTAAGGGTAATAGCAGAACGGTCGAAGCCCACATCCCGCAAAATTCCAACGGGCAGAGAATGGCTTTCGGCTTTACCTACCTTGCCGTTTCTCCGAACAAGGGTGGGGGCGGCGCCCGCTTTATATAGCTCGGTTTCACCTGTGTAAAGGTCTATGCAGGCAATGTCTACGGTGGAAAGGGATTCATCGGTAGATTTGTATAAAAGCGCAGAGTTAACAATCCTCAATGAGCAGTCAAAGCCGAAGCCCGCTTTAAGCAGTCGTTCCATAAGTCCCGCCGTCATTGCGCCGTCCACAGCGGCTCTGCCGCCTGTACCCATTCCGTCAGAAAGAAGCAGAAAATATCTGCCAAAGCCATCGCCAAAGGAAGAATAGGAATCTCCGCAAATTTCTCCCGATGCGGGTATCTGGGCTATTCCCACCTCTGGCTGAAAGGCGGCTCGTTCTTTTACAGTTACATAAATTATATCGTCGATTTTCTGCGCGTTAGGTGGCTCAAAACGGCGCTCGCAAGCCGCTTCAAGTTGTTCCAGCATTCTTCTTCTGTTAAGGGTCTTGTCCTCATAATTATGAATTTTAAGCTCTATTGTCATTCTGCCGTATTTATCAACAGAACAGCTGCAATCAGAGGTGAGCAAGCCTATTTCTCTAAGGGCAGAAACTATGGTTTGGGCTGTGTCAAGGTCGTAGCTTTGGGAGGAATTGAACTCCTCAGCCAAATCCAACAGCATATCCGAAATTCCGTCGAACTGGTCCGCCACAACACCTCTCACCTCGATTATCCGTTCCTCGGCGCGAAGTTGGGAGAGATATTCGCTGTAATTTTTTTGCAGTGAGTTATATAATTTTTCCCGCCTTAAGCACTTGCCGTAAAATTCGGGGGTAAGGGATTGAAAATCCCTGTCGCCCTCTCGTATGCCCTTTGAGAGAATACCCAATGCGCTAAGGGTTTCCTGCCTATCGGTTTCCCAACAGTTGATTCTGAATGAACAGCCTTTACAAGCTTCCCTTTCACACCGCGAAAAAATATCTGATGGGTCGGGGAGATTTATTTTTTTAAGTCTTTTTGCCACCTCTTCAATGGTGCCTGAAACATCACACAAAGCGCCGCTTGCGTATTTTAGGCGCATAACAAGGCTCTGCCTCATACCTTCAAGACTTTCAAGGCGCACCGGGGGCGCAAAAAATGAGGCAAGAAGAAGGCAAAGGTTTTTTGGTATTATAAGGAAAATCGCAGTTCCTAAAAGGATTTCGATTATGCTGTAAAGGGTAGCGGAATCTATACCAAACAGCCCAAGGCAGATAAAGGCGGGAACGCAAAAGCCCAGTATCCCCGTTACTCTTCCCCCTGCGGAGAACAGGCCCGAAAGCATACCGCTTACGGCATATAGACAAACCACCTTAGGGTCACCTGCGCTAAGTGCCGCTGCAAAGCCAACCGCTGTACCACACACGGCACCCCCTGTAACACCGCCAAATCTTGATGCCGAGATAATCAGCGCAACGGTAAGAGTTCTGCCGATTGAAAAGCCGAATATGTTCAGGGGGACTAAGGCGATCAAAACCAAATCAAGGGTTATTACCACAGAGGTTAATTCTTCACCGTTTAAGCCTATTCCTGAAAATATATTGGTTGAAAGCGCCCTCCGTACAAAATATGTAAGACCTCCGCCAAGCACACCCTCCGACAGCAGCAAGAGTATTTCACTACCCGACTGCATACAGGCAACCAAATTGCAAACGGTGAGGGAAACCAACACCGAAAATGCACAGAAAAAGGGTTGGTCGGATATCTTCTTAAAGCTTGCCGAAAGCATTCTCAGGCTTATTGTGGCAAACAAAGCCGCTGTGTATCTGAAAGGATCGGGAACGGCTGAGAAAAAAAGATACCCCAAAAAGGAGCCCAAGCCTACCGAAAGGCTTTGCCCCATCGGTACCGCCGCCGCCAATATAATACCTAAGGGGCTGAGTGCGGACATAAGCTGTACCCTTGTTGCAAGCAATCCGCCAACCGCCGAAAGAAAGTGCACAAGAAAGGTTCGGGTACCGCCCAAACCCTTTGCGGGCTTAATTAACTGTTTTATTTCTTCCTTCATTTTTTACACCACCGAATATTTTTTGGCAGAGCGCCTATAAGCCAAAGGAGAGATTCTGCCTTTGATATCAGACTAGGCGCACTTCTGCTTTTACAAACAAAGTATACAGCCTAGGTGGGGGTGGAATTTGTCGCAGTGTAAATGAGGAATTTATGTATCTTTTGCCGCTTTTTAGAATCAAGCCACAAAAATAAAATAAAAATCGTGTCGGCTATCGAAAAATGGAAAAATCCGCGATATGATGAGATGAATCTTGAAGGCTTTTGTGATTAAAGTCCCCAAGAATTGACAATGTTTTAAAGGGGGGACCCATCATTCCTTTTTTATGACGGGGGCAAAAAGATTAAAGCGTTGCAATTTGTAACCTTTTAATGTATAATCAATTTATAGCATTTTGCAAATACAAATATAAAAGAGGATTTGTAAATTATGGAAGATGTAATCAAAAATGCAATGGCGGGCAATGGTGATGCCCTAAGGGAAATTTATTCTAAATATAAAAAGCCAGTGTATTATTTTTGTGAAAAGCTAATGGCTAAAAACGGTGATGCTGCTCAGATGTGTGCCGAAACCTTTGACTCTGCCTTTGCACGGCTAGAGAGTTTGGAAAACACGGAGCAAATCGAAATTTGGCTTAAAAATATAGCCGCAATACGTTGCTATAATTATATGCATAAAATGAAGCCTATGCTTTTTTTACAGGCTGTGGCAGATACCGAAGACCTGCTGTTTTCCCAAGCCGAAATAGAGGAAATGCCTAAGGGGCTTTTGGGAGAAACAAAAACCTGTAACCTTATGGATAAAATGCTTGACCGTCTGAATGATGCCCAACGTATGACACTGATGTTTCATTATTACAACAGCCTTTCGGTGGTGCAGATTGCCAAGGTTATGAGCTGCACGGTGGATATTGTTAAGCAGAGAATGGGCAAAGCTGCCGAGCATATGAAGAACACAATTAAGACGCTGGCAGGCAAGGGTATTTTACTAAAAGAGGTAGATTTCCGCACCGCACTTTTGCTTATGGCGGCTTGCGTAAAGGTGCCCGATATAGTAGACGCTCAGGTGGAGGGTGTAATCCTTTCGATA
The DNA here is from genome assembly GCA_045590875.1 of Acutalibacteraceae bacterium. Taxonomy (GTDB): domain Bacteria; phylum Bacillota; class Clostridia; order Oscillospirales; family Acutalibacteraceae; genus UMGS1532. Next base: position 6,041 of record JAZNRT010000006.1, on the reverse strand, counting down.
ATCGGGCAAGAAGCTAAAGAGCCTCAGAGTGCGCCTCAGTACGATTTAGAAAATTTTGCTCCCGCCGAAGTGTCGTCGCCTTCAGAGGAGCCTGCTGATAGGATAGAGGAACAAATGCTGGAGGAAGGGGAGGAATCGGACGAGCCAAAGCTTACATCTCTCTCGCAAGAGCCCCTAACCTCTAAGAAAAGGTCCCCCAAAAAAGACCTGGGAATTTTGGAAAAAATCAAAAAGCTTTCGGTTATGCAGCAATCGGTTGCCCTTTTGGTTATAGTGGCAATCATTGCAGGAATTATTATAGTTGCGGGGCTGGGCAGCAATAAGGAAAATCCCGATTTAGCGCCGCCCTCAAATGTGTCCTCAATGGCTGAAAGCAGCGAGACAGAGAGTGTAGTGTCACAGATTAAGCCTACCTTTAAGCTAGGCTTTGAGGAAGAAAAGCAGGAGGTTAATGCAGAGGATGGCAAGGTTGTTGCCCGCGCCTCTTTCCAATATCCTATTGCGGAATTTTCTCAAAACACAGCCGCCGCAACGGTTATAAACGGTTATTTTGAAGAGGATAAGCAAGAAATACTAGCCACCTATTCTTCAGCACAAACAAAGGAAGAATGTATATATGGCTACACCCAAAAGCCTCACGGAGAGTGGAAGCTGAACGAAACCACCGTTACTATGGAAGGCGGCAGGGTGGACGAAGCGGTGCTAAGCCTTATTAAAACCGAGAAAAGCTTTGCTTATGGAAATATGTATGCAAATGAAGAAGCCATCGGCTACAGCTTTAGCTCGACAAGTGGCGAATTGCTTGAAATCACTGATATTTTAGAAGATTCCTCAGGCTACTTCGACTATGCTGCTAAAAAAATTATAAAACAGCTTGAAGAAAATCAGAAAAAAGGCAAGTACAATATGTACGAGGATTATAAAGCTACTGTTCGCAAGGTTGTGGAAGAAAATGGAAGATGGTGTCTTGGAAACGAGGGTATCACCATAATCTTTAATCCAGATGAAGTGGTCTACTTTACATACGGCATTCAAACCTTTGAGCTTCCCTATTCTGAAGTTAATGAATTTTTAATAGAAGACTATAAAGGCTGATAAAACTCAAAATGTCTTGCGGTGGCGAGTGTGGACCGCAAGACATCTTTTATAATATGATAATAAATGCGTTATTCCCCATAAAAGCATTTATTGTAATGAAGATGTATTAGTGAAACAGTGAGTGTTCAGATTAGATTAAATGTAAAGAAAGGGGTAAGAGAAATGAAAACGGTTATATTAAGTCTTAATTCTAAATATGTGCACGCTTCTCTTGCACCTTGGTATCTATACAGTGCGGTAAAAGAGCAGCGCCCAAATACTGACATAACAGTTTTAGAAAGTACGATTAACCGTACAGTAGATGATACATACAGCGAAGTGAAAGCGGAATGTCCCGACATACTAGCCCTTAGCTGCTACATATGGAATATAACAAAAACATTGGAGATCGCAAGGCTATATAAAGAGGATAATCCCAACGCTATAATAGTTGCGGGTGGCCCTGAGGTGGGCTATAGGGCAGAGGAAGTGCTCACCGATTACCCCTTTATAGATGCAGTTATTTCGGGGGAGGGCGAGTTTCCTTTTTCTGCCTTTTGTAAGGCTGTAGAAAACGGCGAAAGCATTATAGGAATTGCGGGTGTTTCTACTCGAACCGGTAAAGCGTTGCATATAGCAGAGCCTTATGTAACCGACAGGGAGCCTCCAAACCCATATAGCCAAGAGTTTTTTAAGTTGCTAAAGGGCAGAATATGTTATATTGAGGGCAGTCGCGGTTGCCCCTTTAACTGTGCCTTTTGCCTTTCGGGGCGATGCGGCAGTGTACGAATGTTCGGACTGCAAAGAATTAAAAATGATATAGTTCGCCTTGCTAACGGTGGCAGCAAAACCGTAAAATTTGTTGACCGTACATTTAACCACAATAAAACACGGGCTTTGGAAATATGGGATTTTATAATTAGTAATAGTGGCAAACTATTTCCAAATGATGTATGTTTTCACTTTGAGATTGCAGGGGACTTGTTAGATGACAGCAGCTTGGACCTTTTAAGCCGTGCGCCTGAGGGTGTAATACAGGTAGAGATAGGTATGCAGTCCTTCAATAGCAAAACACTAAAATCCATAAACCGAAAAACTAATGTGCAAAAACTGATTGCGAATATAAAAAGATTGGTGGCTCTCGGCAATATTCACACCCACATAGATTTAATAGCGGGGCTACCCTTTGAAGATATGAAAAGCTTTGAAAACAGCTTTAATATTGCATATTCTTTAGGTGCACACAATCTGCAAATGGGATTTTTAAAATTGCTATATGGTGCACCAATGCGGGAGGACCCTGGAATGTACCCCTGTGAATTTTCAAAGGCACCCCCTTATGAGGTTACCGAAACACCTTTTCTTCGTTCTCAAGAGATAATTGCTCTTAAAAACACCGAAGATGCTTTGGAAAGAATGTATAACAGCGGCCGCTTTAAAAACACGTTGGAATATCTATTAACCGAATGTGGATTTTCGCCCTTTCAGTTGCTTTATCAATTCGGAAATTCAGATTTGGACAACAGTAATGTACCCTTAAACACATATTTTGAAAGAGTGTACAGCTATTTTTCAATGTACGAACAAACGGACAGAGTGCGTTTACGTGATATCCTGGTCGCCGACAAGCTTCTTTGTGATTCCTCAGCCTTTATACCCCAAGGACTAAAGATAGAGGATAAAGCGCTAAAGAGATACAAAAGTGTTCTCAATCAAAAATTCGGCGGCAGGGGAAAGAAGTTGGGGATTGCTGTTTTATACAGTGGCAAAAAGCGGGTGCTTATGGTAAACTATGAAAACAGAAAAAATGGCGAATTTGAACACCGAGAATTTGCCCACGATTATTTTTTAGAAAATTAAAGCCTGAGAAAAAGCAGAAAGTGACGGCTGACAGCAAAAAAATTTAACACTCTAGTTTTTGGAAATTACTTCCTACATATTGAATAGATATAATGTATCTGTTATAATTTTTTATAATAGAGAACCGGTAACATTGACAAATTTAAAGGAGAACAAAATGAAGGCATATAAGCGTATTATCTCATTCATATTATCTATCACTGCGGTTATAGGTATTTTTACTGCTATTCCCTTAAACGCAAGCGCCCAAGGTATTACACTGAGCGCAACTACATATCATCTTAAAAATCTTGCCACGGGCGAGTATCTTTCCCTTTATAAAAATATTGATGCCGACGGTACGAACATTAACCTCAACACCTTTAAATTCGATGTAGATTTAGATGAGTACGACCGCGAAGTAAGGCAGGTCTTTAAATTTAAAAAAAACAGAGGCGGATATTATAATATACAGCCCGCAGTAAGCACAGAGCGTTATATTGCACCCAATGTTGGGGCAATTTTAAACGGTGTAATTTCAACTGGCGCCAGCGTAAAGCTTTACACTATAAACAATTCTCTTTCTGGGGGCTGGCGGATATATGAAGTGGCTGAGGGAAGCTATGTTATTCGCAATGCACAAAACAACAGACTTGTTTTAAGCGAACTCAACGGTGATGCGGTAGTAACAGAGTATAAAGAAAATGATGCCAGTCAGCTGTGGAGTTTTCAGGAATTTTCAATGCGCAAAGAGGGAGACGACCCTAAGATAAAATCCTACGGTATAGATGTTTCTCAATGGCAGGGAAAAATCAACTGGCAAGCCGTTAAGGAATATGGTATAGATTTTGCCATAATCCGCCTTGGTTATTCAGGGGGAGAGGACCCGTATTTTGAAGAGAATTATAAGGCGGCACGAGAAGCGGGAATCAAGGTTGGCTCATATATTTATTCCTATGCACAAAGTGTTAAGGAAGCAAAGGAAGACGCAATTCAAGCCCTTAAAGCGATAGAGGGAAAAACCTTCGAATATCCCATTTATTTTGATATTGAAGATAAGGTTCAGGTGCCTCTCTCCACCTCTCTTCGCACCGAGATGTGTATTACCTTTATGTCTATGCTTATAACCGAGGGTTATACCAGCGGAGTGTATGCCAGTCAGAACTGGTTTGAAAACTTTCTTGACCACGAAAAAATTGCCTCTGTTGGCTCAACCTGGCTTGCTAAGTGGCCTGCCTCCGACCAAGCCGACGAGGACCACAGTGATTATCATCTGTGGCAGTTTCGCTCCGACGGTAATATCGGCGGCATTTCGGGAGATGTTGATGTAAATGTGGACTATGGCAATATAGAGAGCTTCCCCTACACCGGCTCTGCCATCACTCCTGATTTCAACGTTTATTCTGCCGAGGGAGTAAAGCTTCGGGCGGGAGTGGACTATACCGCAAGCTATTCCAATAATATAAATGTGGGCACTGCCAGGGTAACCTATAGGGGTATTGGTGCATATGCGGGTAAGTTCAGCCACAGCCGCACCTTTACAATTTCTCCCCGCTCACTTTCGGATGTAACCATCTCAGAGTTGGCAGACCGTACCTACAGCGGTAAGGCTATAATCCCTGCATTTACAGCCACCTTTGGGGGCAAAACACTAAAGAAAAACACAGATTTCACGGTTACGGGCTCCAACAACATAAATGCAGGCACAGGTAAACTCACAGTGGTGGGTAAGGGCAACTTTGTGGGAACACGCACCCTGGAGTTCACCATTAAGAAAAAGAGTGTTAAATACGCCACCGTAACAGGCATTAAAAACATGACATACACAGGTAAAAAACGCACTCTTTCCGATCTTAAGGTAATGACCTCTGCCACCACTCTTAAAAAGGGCAAGGACTACACCGTAACCTATAAAAACAATAAAAAATTCGGTACAGCCACCGTTACCATTAAGGGCATAGGCGATAATTGTAGGGGTACATATACAAAAACCTTTAAAATTGTGCCCAAAGCCCCCGACGGTATAAAGACCTCAAACAGGAAGAGAACAAGCGTGAAAATCACTTGGGGTCACACCGATTATGCCACAAAATATCAGCTGTTCCGCGCCACCGAAAAAAACGGTAAATACACCCGCATTTATTCCACCAAAGACCGCTGGGAATATACCTACACCGACAAAAATCTAAAAGAGGGCACCCACTATTTTTACAAGGTGCGCGCCTACAAAACTGTTGACGGCAAGAAATACTACAGCGAATTTACCGATATAGCTTCCACTAAAACTAAGATAAGCGACACCACCTTTAAGCTCACGGGTAACTACGGCAAAAAAACTGTTACCGTGAAGATAAAAAAGGACACAAGTGTTACAGGCTACATAGTTTATATGTACAAGAAGAAGTCCAATTCCTATGAAAAGGTATGGTCGGGCACAAAGACGAAATTCACAAAAACCGACCTGCAGTATAACAAAAATTACCATTTTAAAATTCGCACCTATAAGGATACAAAATACGGCAGAATTTACGGCAAGCTTTCTGAAAAACAATCGGTAAAGATGAAAGTGCCAAAAAAAATAGAGAGTATTAAGGCATCGAATTCCACTAACAACAGCCTGAAAATAAGCTGGGGCACAACCAACAACGCCACAGTTTACCAGCTGTTCCGCGCCACCGATAAAAACGGTAAATACAAGCGTATTTACTCATCAAAAACCGCCACTTCGTATATTGATACTGCTCTTAAAGAAGGCAAATATTATTTTTACAAGGTGCGCGCCTACAGAAAGGATGGCGACAAGAAGTACTACGGTGAATTTTCAGACGTTTTGCCTGCCAAAACAAAGCTTAGCAACACCGAATTCAAGCTTTCGGGCAACACTAAGAAAAAGAAGATAACCGTAAAATTTGAAAACAATAAAAATGCCACAGGCTATATTGTTTATATGTATAAGAAAAAGTCGGATTCCTACGAAAAGGTATGGTCGGGCACCCAGCTTAAATATACGCAAGAGGGGCTAAAGTCAGGCAAGACATATCACTTCAAAATCCGCACCTATAAGGACACAAAACACGGCAGAATTTACAGCAAGCATTCTAAAAAGAAGTCCTATAAAATGAAGT
>JAZNRT010000005.1:0-15916 GCA_045590875.1 Acutalibacteraceae bacterium | reverse complement strand
GCTTCAGCCAAAAGCAATTTTAAATGAAATCAGCCACGCTAAGGACAAGCTTGTCTCTCCCGAAGAATATGCTAAAGATATTGGCAACGACGTGCGCTTAAGATATATTTCAAAAGCATATTTTAAGTATCAGGATAATTTGCTAAAATCCAATGCTATGGACTTTGATGATTTAATATACAACACAGTCCGTTTGTTTGAGGAAAATGTCGATATTCTTCAATATTATAGAGAACGTATAAAATATATATTGGTGGACGAATATCAAGACACTAACCCTGCACAGTATATGATGGTTAAATTATTAGCTGAGGAAAGCCGTAATATTTGCGTTGTTGGTGACGATGATCAAAGTATTTATAAGTTTCGCGGTGCTACCATTGAAAATATTCTTAATTTTGAAAAGCATTATCCTGATGCAACAGTTATAAGGCTTGAGCAAAATTATCGTTCTACCCAAAATATCCTCGATGCGGCAAATGCTGTAATTTCTAATAATACCGACAGAAAAGGCAAGAGCCTTTGGACCTCCAATGGCACCGGAGATAAAATTTGTGCTGTTACTGCTGAAAATGAAGTTGACGAAGCAAGGTTTGTTTCAGAGGAGATTTTACAGCACATAAAAGACGGTGGAAAATTTAGTGATTGTGCTATAATTTACCGTATGAACGCGCAGTCGAATGCCATTGAAAATGTTTTTGTTCGCTCAGGTATACCTTATAAAATAATAGGCGGTTTGCGTTTCTACGACCGCAAGGAAATAAAGGATATTATATCATATCTGAATGTTATCAACAATCCAAACGATAACGTAAGATTGCGCAGAATCATCAATGAACCAAAACGAGGAATAGGTAACACCACCATTGAAAATGCATTAAACATTTCTGAATCCTTGGGTATATCTCTTTTTGATGTATTTGAAAATGCAGGAAATTATCCTTCAATCTCAAGAGCGGCTGCTAAATTAAAGGATTTTTGCGCCACAATTCGTGATTTACAATCAGATGCTGAATTTCTTACTCTCCATGAGTTGTTAAAAGCAACACTTGAAAGAACTGGATATAATCTTTATCTGCAAACATTACCACCAGATGAATCTGAAAGATCAGAAAACGTACAAGAACTTATTTCTTCTATTATGCAATATGAAGAAGAAAACGAAAATGCTACACTTTCCGGTTTTTTAGAGGAAGTGTCGCTTATCAGTGATATTGACTCTTATGAGGAAGACACTGATGCTGCAATTTTAATGACTTTACACTCAGCCAAAGGTCTCGAATTTGATACTGTTTTTTTGATAGGTATGGAAGAGGGAATTTTTCCAGGAAATCAAACCATATACGGTGGGCCTGAGGAGATGGAAGAGGAGCGCAGAATTGCTTATGTTGGCATAACCCGTGCCAAGCGCAAGCTGTATGTTACCAACGCTTATCGTCGTATGCTGTATGGACAAACAAGCTATAACAGAGCATCAAGATTTTTTGAAGAAATTCCTAAATTTTTATGCGATGTTACAAGTCGTGTGCAAAAAGGTAACGACATTTTTGCTGATAACTTTAGCGCAGGTCGGCGTTATTCATACTCACAAAATAGTTCATTCGATGCGGCAGCTTCACGCCCGCAATTCAATGTGAAACGAGCAAGTGCTCCTAATACCACTCAAACAAACATTCTATTTTCTGAGGGAGATACAGTTTCCCATTCAGTATTTGGCGAAGGCACAGTACTTAAAGCTACACCAATGGGAAATGATGTTTTATTAGAAATCAATTTTATTACAGTAGGTAATAAAAAACTTATGGCAGCATTTGCAAAGCTGAAAAAGGTGTAGTTATGAGTAAAGAAGTAAAAACTAATGCAATTAGAATTCTTGAAAAAAACAATATTAAGTTCAAAGTAAATAATTATAAATGCAAAGAATTTATTGATGCTGTAAAAATTGCAGATATGTTGCATCAACCCTATGAAGTTTCCTTTAAAACATTAGTAGCAAAGGGTAAAAGCACGGAAAATTATTTTATTTTTTGTGTGCCAATAGCACAAGAATTGGATTTAAAAAAGGCTGCGAAATGTGTTGGTGAAAAGTCGGTTTCACTTATTCATGTTAAGGATATTACATCTGTAACTGGTTATATACGGGGCGGGTGCACGCCTATTGGTATGAAAAAGAAGTATATTACTGTTATTGATAGCTCTGCCAAAAGCTTTTCAGAAATAATTATTAGCGGAGGTAGAATTGGTACACAGATATTTATTGCTCCGGATGATTTAATACAGATTACAAATGCTAAATTTGAAGAAATTACTTTTTGTGGGAACTAGGTGGAATAATGAAAAATCTTATAATATCGGTTGGTATAGTTGCCTATAATGAACAAAATTTTCTTCCCTCATTGTTGGAAGAAATATATATGCAAGACTATCCAAAAGCTCTAACTGAATTACTTTTTATAAATAGTATGTCCACTGATGACACTGAACAGATTTTTAAAGATTTTAAATTAAAACACTGTGATGAATATAAAAACATTGTTGTTTTGCAAAATCCTAAAAAAAATCAGGCATCGGGCTGGAATGTTGCTATTGATAACTTTTGCGGTGATGCTTTAATCAGAGTTGATGCTCACGCAAAAATTCCATTTGATTTTATAACAAACAATGTTAGTTGTTTAAATTCAGGTGAGTCGGTATGTGGTGGTGTACGCCCGAACATTATTTCTGACGCTTCGCCTTCAAAAAATCTTGTTTTGCTTGCCGACACATCTATGTTTGGCGGGAGCTTCGGCAAATATCATTATAGTGATAAGAAGGGTTATGTTGATACGCTTTTCCACGCTTGTTATCGCCGAGAGGTTATAGAAAAGGTTGGCCATTTTAATCCCGATCTTGGCAGAACCGAAGATAATGATTTTCACCAACGTGTTCGTGAAGCAGGCTACAAATTCTGTTACGACCCCAAAATTAAGTCATTTCAGTATTCAAGAGGTAGTATAAAAGCATCTGTTCGCCAAAAATACGGCAATGGTTTTTGGATTGGTAGAACAACCGCAATAAATCCTAAATGCATATCGCTTTTTCATTTTGTGCCATTTTTATTTGTTATGGCTTTAATTACTACACTAATTTTGGGTTTTGCTTATTCTTGGGTGTGGTTTTTATTGCTTGCGGGCTGCTATGGTGTTATAAATATTTTACTAAGTGTTGTGTCTATAATCAGCGAAAAGCCTTTTAATTTTATATATTTATTATTGCCGTTTATATTTTTACTTTTGCATATTTGCTACGGCGTTGGTACGATTTCTGGCTTTATAAGTATTTTAACTAACAAGCCGAAAAAATAATTTATTGGTGTTATAATGATGAGAAATAATTTATATATTATTTTGTCAGCAATGCTTTGGGGAATAACAGGAGTTTTTGTTTCTGTTTTTCGTGATTTTGGAATTACAACCCAATTTATTTGTGCGGCACGTTCCGTAGTTACTGCAGTGCTTATATGCCTTTTATTGCTTTTTAAAAATAAAAAACTGTTTAAAGTAAAATTTAAAGATATATGGGTGTTTGTAGGAACGGGTATTCTTAGTTTTGCTTTTTTTACATATTGTTATTATGTATCAATTGATTATAATGGTATGGCTGTTGCGGCTATACTGCTTTATACAGCACCTGTATTCGTATCTATAATGTCAGCACTGTTTTTTAAAAATTCCTTTACAAAACGAAAAACTATAGCTTTAATATTCTCTTTTGTTGGCTGTGCTCTTGTGTCGGAGGTGTTATCTTCCGAACTTAGAATTTCAACAATTGGAATTCTTGCAGGATTAGGCTCCGGAATCGGCTATGCACTTTATACGATTTTCTCGCAGGTTGCAATAAATAAAGGGTATAAAAGTGAGACAATTACATTTTACACCTTTGTTTTCGCTTCAATTGCAACAGTGCCGTTATCTTTAATTAGTAAAACTCAAAGTCAAAACGGTAATGTGTATGTGTTGCTTATATTACTGGCCTTCGGGTTGTTAACCGGCGCGCTACCATATATACTTTATACAAAAGGTTTAGAAAAAACTGAACCATCAATGGCGGCGATTTCTGCAACTGTAGAGCCTATCGTTGCCACATCTTTAGGTGTAATAGTTTTACACGAGCAGCTTTCTCTTTCAAAATCGTTAGGCGTTGCCCTCATTTTGATTTCTTTGTACGTAATTTCTAATGAAAAAGAAAGTTGAATTATTCTCAACTCTGTGATATAATTTACAGGTTAATTCTTTGTAAGGAGTGGTATAATGTCTGACAAAAGACCGATAGGTGTTTTTGATTCAGGGCTGGGCGGTCTTACCGTAGTTCGCGAATTGATTAAGGTTATGCCATACGAGGATATTGTTTATTTTGGTGACACGGGGCGAGTTCCCTATGGTACACGCAGTAATGAAACCATTTATAAATATACGAAGCAGGATGAAAGTTTTTTACTTTCCAAAAATGTTAAAATGATTATTGCTGCTTGTGGAACAGTAAGCTCGGTAGCATCAAAAACAGGGGAGTTGCTTCCTGTACCCTTTGTTGAAGTTGTATCTCACGCTGCAAAAAGAGCAGTGGAGGTAACAAATAACGGTAGAATTGGTGTAATTGCTACTCCTGCTACCATTAAAAGCAATTCATACAAATCACATATACACACACTTGATAAAAATGCTCAGGTGTTTCAGAATGATTGCCCTTTATTAGTTCCTCTTGTTGAGGCAGGGTGGATAAACCGCGATGATATCGTTATAACAGAAACTGCACGGCGATATTTGGAGCCACTGAAAACACAGGGTGTTGATGTTCTTATTATGGGATGTACACATTATCCCGTTATTACAGATATTATCAGAGATATTATGGGTAACGATGTAACATTGGTTAATACAGGTGAGTACACAGCAATTGCTGCATTAAACCAACTGATTGTCGAAAATATGCGAAATGATACAACTAAAATTGGTAGCCAAAAATATTTTGTTAGTGATAAAACAGAAGCTTTCACAAAAACCGCTTCGATTTTAATGGGCACAGACTTTACTGGCGAGGTTCAAGAAGTGGATATTCACAGCGTTAAGGAGCTTTTTTGATGAAGGATGTAATTTTAAATATTAAAGGGACTCAGGAAATTGACGGCCATTCTGAGATTATGGAATTTATGTCTGTTGGAAAATATCAGAATGAAGATAAACGCATTATTATATCTTACGATGAAAGCGTTTCAATTGGTATTGAGGGCGTTACAACGACTCTAACTTTAAACGACAATGGCGTAGTAACTCTAGAGCGCAACAACGGTAAATTTGGAAACCTGATTGTTGAAGAGGGCAAAAGGCATCTATGCCAATATTCAACCGAATTCGGTGATATAATGATTGGGATTTTCGGCGAAAGCGTAAAAAACAAATTAACTCCCACCGGTGGATCATTGAGCTTAAAATATTCGATCGATGTTAACTCAGGCTTGCTGAGTAAAAACAAGGTAGAGATTAGTATTAGAGAGGAATCATAAAATGTCAGTAGTAGTTGAAACAACAAAGAAAAGTATAAATGATTGTGTAATAAATGCTGTTAAAAAAGCAATAAAAAACGGCCAGTTGCCTGAAACAGAGTTAACTGCATTCACAATTGAAGAACCCGCAGACAGTGCTCATGGAGATTTTGCAATAAATGCTGCTATGGTGTGGGCTCGTGTGCTGAAAAATTCTCCTAGAAAAATTGCTGAACTTATTACCGAAAACATAGATATTAGCAATACATTTATTGAAAGGCTTGAGATTGCAGGGCCAGGTTTCATAAATTTTTATCTTAAAAGTGAATACTATGCTTCGATTGTTTCTGATGCTATTCAAAAATGTGAAAACTACGGTAATTCTCAAGTTGGTGCTGGTAAAAAGGTTATGGTTGAATTTGTTTCTGCCAACCCAACAGGACCAATGCACATTGGAAATGCGCGCGGTGGTGCTCTGGGTGATACTTTAGCATCTGTTTTAGTTAAGGCAGGCTACAATGTTACAAGAGAGTTTTATGTTAATGATGCGGGCAATCAAATTCAAAAATTTGCAGCATCGTTAGAAGCGCGATATTTACAAATATTCGACTCAGGTATAGAATTCCCCGAAGACGGGTATCACGGTGCAGACATTATAGATAGAGCAACAGAGTTTAAGAACATCAATGGCGATAAATATGTTAATTGTGATGCCGAAGAAAGAAGACAAGCCCTTGTTAATTATGCGCTTCCGTTAAATATTGCAGCTCTTAAAACAGATTTGGAAGCTTATCGCATTAACTATGATGTTTGGTTTAGAGAGTCTAGCCTTTATTCTGATGGCACCTTAGATAAGGTTATTAACCTAATGAAAGACAACGGCCTTACCTATGAAAAAGACGGCGCTCTTTGGTATAAGAATGCTGAATTCACAGCTGCTTTGCTTAAACGTCAAGGTAAAAGCGATTCTGATATAGAGAAGCTTGAATTAAAAGACGACGTTCTTATAAGGGCAAATGGCAATCCCACATATTTTGCCGCAGATATAGCATACCATTATAACAAATTTGTAGTTCGTGGTTTTGACACCGTTATCAATGTTTGGGGTGCCGACCATCACGGACACGTAGCAAGGCTTAAGGGTGCTATGGATGCTATAGGTGAATCGGGAGATAAGTTAGATATTGTTCTTATGCAGCTTGTTAGACTTGTACGCGCGGGTGAAGTAGTTAAGGTTTCAAAAAGAACTGGCAAATCGATTACACTTAAAACTCTTCTTGATGAAGTACCTGTTGATGCGGCAAGATTTATATTCAACTCCAAAGAACCATCTACCCATCTTGAATTTGATCTTGATTTAGCAGTTGAAGAAACAAGCCAAAATCCCGTGTATTATGTTCAGTATGCTCATGCAAGAATTTGCAGTATTCTTCGCGCTTTAGAAAATGACAATATTAAACCTCGCGATTGTTCAATAAGTGAGCTTTGTCGTCTTGAAGCACCCGAGGAGCGTATGTTAATTAAACATATTGCATCCTTAACAGGTGAAATTGAAGCATCTGCAAGGACTTATGACTCTGCTAGAATAACCCGCTATGTATACGACCTTGCAACGCTCTTCCATAAGTTTTACAATGCGTGCAGAGTTAAGGGTGACGATGAAGTTCTGATGCAGGCAAGACTTAACCTATGTGTTGCAACAGCCTCAGTAATAAGAGTAGTATTAGCTATGTTAAAAATTGATGCCCCCACATCTATGTAAAAATATGTATAAACAAAAAAAGAATGGCAGACATTTCTATCTGCCATTCTTTTTAAGTATTAACATAAAATTTAACCATATTTTGCAATAATACATCGCGGTCGATTTTTCTGATTAAACTCCGTGCATTATTGTGTGTGGTGATATATGTCGGGTCTTCTGAGAGAATGTATCCGACTATTTGGTTGATTGGGTTATATCCCTTTTCTTTTAATGCATTATATACCTGAAACATAATTTCGTGAATTTCGCGTTCTTGCTCGGTGCCGAGTGAAAACGTCATAGTCTTATCAATCATTCTCATCACTCCTTCAATGTTATATTACTATAAATTTTCAGAAAATGCAACAGTTAATTATGAGCGCAATGTAGCACCAAGATTTTCTAAAAGGTTGAATACCTTTTTCATAACATCTTCAACCTGCTCGTCTGTGAGCGTTGAATCTGTTGAGCGAAGTGTTAAGCTGTATGCAACACTTTTTTTGCCCTCAGGTATTTGCTCGCCCTGATAAACGTCAAACAATGAAACATTTTCACAAAGCGAACCTGCACCTTTTCGTATTGCAGCATCTATGTCGCCAACAGGAAGTTCTAAATCGCAAAGAAGTGCGATATCGCGGCTAACGGCAGGGAATTTTGGCAGGGGTTTATAAAGAGTCTGAGCCTTTTCATAGCTATAAATTTCAGGAAGTTTAATCTCAGCGATATAAACCTTTTTATCAATACCATATTTTTCGGTAGTTTTTGGATGAACTTCACCGAAGGTAGCAATAATATTGCCGCCGAATATAACATTTGCCTGCCTACCCGGATGCAAATAGTTTTCTGTAGATTTATTATAACCTACATTCATACCAAACTCAGAATAAATCTCCTCAACAATGCCCTTTAATGTAAAGAAGGTTTCATCATCACCGTAAATACCGATACAAAGTTCGGGAATTTCTAATGGTTGTTCTGTAATTGGTAAAGCTTTAGGTACAAATATTTTGCTCAATTCAAACATTCTTACACCCTGAATTTTTCGATTGTAGTTAGTGGATAGGGTGGTTAACATATTTGTAACTAACTGTGTGCGCATAATAGAATATTCGTCACCCAAGGGGTTTAATATTTTAACCGAATTAAGTCTTTGGTCATCTTTATTAAGACCAAGATTATCAATTGCCCTTGAGCCGATAAAGGAGTAGGTTGAAATTTCACGTACACCATTTTCGATGAGTATTCTTTTAATTTTATTTGCTTTTACTCGTTCAGGAAGCTGCTTTCCTCGTGTAACAACACCGCTCATTGGCTTGCCAATCATATGGTCATAGCCATAAATACGTATAACCTCTTCAGCTATATCGGCGCGGCCTTCAATATCATCACGGAAAGATGGTACCATACAGTGCAGAACACCGTTATCTAATGTTGTAGGTATTTCCAAGCGGTTAAGAATATCAACCATTGTATCGCCTGATATATCTATGCCTAAAAGCTCGCATACACCGTCTACGGTAACATTAAGCTCGCGGTCGGCAGGAAGCCCTTGGTTCAAATCTATAAAGCCGTTAGCAATATCTCCGGCATCAAGGTCGTAAATAAGCTGTAAGGCGCGATTCATGGCATATTCAACGTTATTTATATCTACACCGTGTTCAAATCTACCGCTGGCTTCGGTTCTCATGCCTAAAGCGCGAGAGGTTTTACGTATGCTGTCTCTGCGAAATTTGGCACATTCTAAAAACAAATCGGTAGTATCTTCTTTAATTTCACTGTTGAAACTACCCATAATACCTGCAAGGCAGGAGGGGGCAACAGCATCAGCAATAACTAGCATATCGGATGTGAGGGTATGTTCTTTTTCGTCTAAAGTAATGATTTTTTCATTTTCTATTGCGTTTCGTACAATTATTTTATTACCCTGAACATCCCGCTTATCAAAAGCATGCATAGGCATACCTGTTTCGAGCATAACGAAGTTTGTGATATCTACTATATTGTTTATCGGGCGCATACCTGCGGATTTTAGGCAGGTTTTAAGCCAGTCAGGAGATTCTTTAATTCTAAGATTATTAACCACTCTTCCGTAATATCTTGGGCAAAGGTCATAGTTATGATTTTCGATAGAAATTTGTTTGTTAATATCAACATCGGTTATTTTGAATTCAGGCTTTGGTGCTTTAAACTTTTTTTGGAGAACAACGGAAATTTCACGGGCTACACCCAATACGCTCTGGCAATCAGGTCTGTTTGCAGTAATTTTAAAGTCGATTATATAATCATCAAGCTTTAATATTTCACGCATATCTGTACCGGGTTTTGGTTCACCCTGTAAAATCATAATTCCGTAAACCTCTGCGCCTGGATAATCTGCTTCTGTAAGGCACAGCTCTTCGCCTGAACACATCATACCGTTAGAGGGGACACCGCGTAGCTTACCCTTAGTAATTTTAGTTCCATTTGGCAGAAAGGATTTATGCAATGCAGCAGGAACATATGCATCAACAAACACGTTTTGAGCTCCGGTTACTATTTGCACGGGATCGTTTTCACCAATATCTAACTGACAAATCAACAGATGGTCGGAATCGGGGTGTTTTTCTATTTCTAAAATTTTAGCAACAACAACATTTTTCATTGTTTGAGATAAGTCTACTATCTCTTCAATTTCAAAGCCCGCAAGGGTCATTTTATCGCATAATTCCTTAACAGGAACATCTATATCTACATAATGCTTTAACCAATTAAGCGAAATTTTCATTTGATTTTCCTCCCGAATTATTTACTGAACTGCTCAAGAAATCTCTGATCATTTTCAAAAAGCAGGCGAATGTCACTAATTTTGTACCTTGTAGTGGTAAGTCTGTCAAGACCAATACCAAAAGCAAAGCCTGTGTATTCATCGGGGTCAATATTACAGTGACGTAAAACATTAGGATGCACCATGCCGGCACCTAATATCTCGATCCAACCGCTGCCTTTACAAACACGGCAGTTATCATTTTCACCCTTACATTCGGGACAGCTTACATCTACTTCAACACTGGGCTCGGTGAAAGGGAAGAAGGAGGGTCGGAATTTAACCTCTGTACCTTTGCCGTAAATTTCTCGTGCGAATTGTTCTAATATACCTTTAAGGTCGCACATAGTAATGCCTTTATCAACAACCAAACCCTCTATTTGATGGAAAACAGGGGAGTGGGTTGCGTCAACCTCGTCTGCTCTGTAAACTCTACCTGGGCAGATAATTCTGATGGGTGGTTTTCTTGAGGTCATTGTACGAATTTGTGCTGCTGAGGTTTGTGTTCTGAGTAATAGATTTTCGCCCACATAGAAAGTATCCTGCATATCTCTGGCAGGATGATCTGCAGGAACATTTAATGCCTCGAAATTATAGAAGTCTGTTTCTACTTCGGGTCCGTCTACAACATCAAATCCCATTGATTGGAAAATATCTATCATATCGTCCAATACAATATTGAGAGGATGCAAGCCGCCTTTTTTATTACGAATACCAGGCATTGTAACATCTAATGTTTCGGATTCAAGCTTTGCATTAAGAGCTTTTTCCTTTATTTTTTGGGAAACTGTATCAATAGCTGTTTCAATTTCTGCCCTTACCTTATTTGCAAGCTGACCTATAATCGGTCTTTCTTCTGGAGAGAGCGCACCCATACCTTTAAGTATTGCAGTTAATTCGCCTTTTTTTCCTAAAAACTGTACTCGTAGCGCTTCAAGTTCTTTTTCGTCACTTAAAGAATTGAGAGCATTAACAGCATTGATTTTAATTTGTTCTAGTTTGTCTTTCATTTTCTCTAACCTCCTGAATAAAAAATCAGACTTCAGTCCACAAAAAGGGACGAAGTCTGATATAAATCATTTCTCCGCGGTACCACCCGTATTTTCGCTAAAAAGCAAACACTCTTTTGACCTTGTAACGGAGTCAGCCGTCAACACCTACTATGTATTTTCAGCGTTGCCACTCAGGAGGGAATTTCGTAATTATTGCTCATAAATAGTGTTTTCAGCCTAGGCACTATCTCTCTGATAAGGCAGTAAAAACTACTTGTCTCCGTCATAGTGTTTAAACAACAATAATAATATAACATTATTTTTATGAATTAGCAAGTGTTTTTTTGCTTTTTTCTGAGTTTTGGTATTTTTCAGCCTGCAAATTAAACATATAGGCGTAATTTTTCAAAAGTGCATTGATTGATGTAATAACGGCGGTTAATCTTTCATAACATTCTGCAACTGCTTTGGTTAACTTGATGAAAAATTGGGGATTTTCGTAAAAATAGCTTTAGCTTCTTTTCTTTTTTTTATAAAGTACCTCTGGTTTAATTGTCTTTAAGGCAGGTTTGACATTTTGTGTAGCCTTGACTTGTATATTCGTTTAAATCACCGTTAAAAACGATTTTATTGTTCTCCTTCATCCTTTTTGCATGGTAGCATTGGCTTAAGTGAATTTTTTTAGAATTTTTATTTATTACATATTCATTAGTGGCTATCTCAGAGGAAGTTAAATCATTGTCTGAAGAAATTGTAGAAGTAATACTATTTAAACCGCCTTGTTCAATTAAAGCACTTTCACCGTTAAGATAATTTATTTCAACTTGCGGTTGCGCGTTGTAGGCGAATATGTTAAAACAAATACCTTCGCCATTGTCTTCAACCGAATAGCCCTCCATTTGAACGCCGTTGCACAGCAGGTTGTGTTTTTCAAAAATCGGTGTTACGCGGTACATAACGTGGTTTCCGGTTTCTTTTATATAGTCGGCTACCATATCCTCAAAAGGTAGCATACCTTCAATGTTCAAAAAGCGTGTGCCGGTAATTAAATTCTGTTCGTTTGCATTTTCGCCGGTTAATTGATAACCAATAAGGTGGCATCTGTTGTATAGATACTTGCCGTCTACAATATCATATT
This sequence comes from Acutalibacteraceae bacterium, assembly GCA_045590875.1. Classification (GTDB taxonomy): domain Bacteria; phylum Bacillota; class Clostridia; order Oscillospirales; family Acutalibacteraceae; genus UMGS1532. Next base: position 3,721 of record JAZNRT010000005.1, on the reverse strand, counting down.
TTACAGTGTGCCAGCCTGTTGGCTTAACCATGCCTATAGCACCGCGCTCTTCGGTAGGCATAATTTCTCTGCCGATACAGGCAGTAGCAACCCCGCATCTGCTAAGATAATCCAATTCTGAATAGTTTTCAAATGCAGTAGTGGTAATTTCAGCATCAGTAAAGGTGGGCACATTATCATTGATTGGGATATACGCCATACCATAAAATTCAGGTACATCTAGCACCGTTTCTGCTGATTCTTCTATATTATCAATATTATCTTGTACACATCCGCTGCAAAATAATATAAGTAAAACTGATAAAAATAAAGTTAATCCTTTTTTCATCTTACATAAACCTCTTCAGTTATAGTTTCGTGTGAATTACCCTTAAATTTATAGGTAGAATTCAACTGCCATTCATTATTTAAGTCTATAGGGAATTTTCTATCTGTAGGATACACCTTATCCCAACGGTAAATCACAATTTTTTCTATTTGTTTTACAATATTCCTAAAGTCGTTTCTTTCTACAAAAAAATATGAATTGTTGTTGTAGATTTCTTTGAGGGATTTTATAACAACTATATTGGGAGTTATAATAGGGAAGAGCTGTTCAGAATAGCTTTCAATATATAAAATGGTGCCATTTGTTATTTCTAAAATGCGATTTATTATTTCTCTGTCTCTGCTCTGTCTTCGGTTGTTAAAAAGCATTCCACCATTTTTGTCAACACACACGATAATGTTCATAAAGCGCCTCGCAAACATTCGTTTTAAATATAATACCACAATTATCAGTTTGAGTAAAGGATGTTTTGCACAATTATATAAAACATAGTATTATAAGCAGCTATATTATACATAAGAAACATTTATAATTTGTTAAATGTGCCTAAATAGATTGTCTAGGCTAAAATTGATTTGAATATGCAGTGAAAATATGCTAGAATTTTATTGATTGATGTGAAAATCTTATCGTTGTTGCTCTCATAAAACATATCAACTATATGGTGTGTTATGTGTCCTATGCTTTGTTAATAATACTTATTAAAGGAATTTATGTATGAAAAAATTATTGATTAGTGCTTGTCTTATAGGTGAAAACTGTAAATATAACGGCGGAAATAACCTTGTTGACAATTTTGATTATTTTAAAAATCATTATGAACTTATACCAATTTGTCCTGAAATACTGGGCGGTTTGCCAACTCCCAGACTACCGTCAGAAATCATTGATGGTCAGGCAATAAATAAGGCAGGAGAGAATGTTACAAAAGAATTTAGGTACGGCGCTCAAAAGGCTCTTGAAATAGCAAAATTAAATGAATGTGATTTATGCCTTCTTAAGGAGAGAAGTCCATCTTGTGGTGTTAATTTAATATATGACGGAAGTTTTTCTGGTAAAGTAATTAACGGAATGGGTATTACCGCCAAATTACTAAAAGAACAGGGTTTTACGGTGTTTTCTGAAATGGAAACAGAGAAGTTAATGTAAAATACTTGTTATATTTTTATATTTATGTTATTATATTACCATAAATATAGAAGGAGAGATTTGTTATGTCTAATATTTGGCACGATATTTCGCCCAAACGTATAACACCCGAAGATTTTATGTGTGTTATAGAAATACAAAAGGGTAGCAAGAAAAAGTATGAGTTAGATAAAGAAACTGGCTTCATAATGTTAGATAGAATTCTGCATACATCAACTCACTATCCCGCAAATTACGGTTTTATTCCCAGAACTTATGGTGACGACGAAGACCCGTTGGATGTACTTCTGTTATGTTCAGAGCCAATCGAACCGCTCACACTTGTTCGTGCATATCCTATTGGTGTTATTTCTATGATGGATAATGGGAGAAGCGACGAAAAGATTATAGCTATTCCTTTTAACGATCCTAACTATAATCATTATACAAACATTGATCAGTTACCTAAGCATATTTTTGAGGAAATGCGCCATTTCTTCACTGTTTATAAAAATTTGGAAAATAAAGAAACCGCCGTTAATGAAGTTAGCGCAAGGGAAGAGGCAATCAAGGTTATTTCTGATGCTATAAACAGATACATTGAAAATTTCTGCAAATAACATTTCTTAGGCAAGCATGTGTTAATTTTAAGGAGCAAAAGAATTATGAATCTAAATAATGATTCGTACAAAAGAAAAGCCAGATGGTTGGTCGGCATAATTACCGTATGTATTTTAATTTATCTATGTGTACAAAATATTGGCGTTGTAGCAGGGGCGGTATCTTGGATTATCAGCCTTGTAATGCCTTTGATTTTAGGCATCGTTTTTGCGCTAATATTTAATGTTCCTATGAGTTTTTTTGAAAAGCATTTCTTTAAAAATTCTCATAAAGCGATATTTATTAAGCTTAGGAGACCTGTTTCATATTTACTGTCCATTCTTTTAGTTTTTGGAATAATGTCCGGCTTAGTTGTTTTGGTTATTCCTGAGCTCATAAATGCAATCAAGCTACTTGTAAAAACAGTTATTGAGTTTATCACTAAAATCGACACTTTGAATTTATCTCAAATACCCTTCAGTAGTACTTTATTAGATATTGATTGGAAAAAAATCAGTACATCATTGGAAGTGTGGCTTAAAGAAGAAAGTAGTTCTATAATGAATACTGCAGTTGGAACTATTGGAACTCTTCTTGGAGGAATTGTTAATTTCTTTATTGCGTTTATATTCTCAATATATATCCTGTTTAATAAAGAAAAGCTCAAAAATCAAGCAACTCGTTTAATAGATGTGTGGTTTCCTAAAAAATTTGGGAAATGGCTTATCCATGCTTTTAAAATATGTAGCAAGGTTTTTCGCAATTTTGTTTCGGGTCAAACATTAGAAGCAATAATTTTAGGCTTTCTTTGTATGATAGGAATGTTAATCCTTGGAATACCCTATGCGCCTATGATTGGCGCGCTTGTTGGGGTAACTGCAATTATTCCCGTTGTCGGCGCTTTTATCGGCGCTATAGTTGGTGCTTTTATGATTTTTACTGTTTCTCCTATAAAAGCAGTTGTTTTTATAATTTTCCTTGTTGTATTACAACAGCTTGAGGGTAATCTGATTTACCCCAAGGTAATGGGTAGCAGAGTGAATCTGCCCGCTATGTGGGTGCTGGCTGCAGTAACAATAGGTGGCGGGATAGCAGGTCCGTTAGGTATGCTTATCGGAGTTCCCGCTATGTCGGTTGTCTACATTCTTGTACGCGAGGCTACTCAAATACGCGAGGCAAAGCTTAAAGAAAACACAAATGATTCATAAATTTATTTTCAACACAGTACTGATTATTTATTACGTACTGTGTTGTTTTTATAATACGTAACAATGCGTCCTTCAACTTCATATATTGATGTTGGAGGTGGAAAAGCATGACAAATTATAATTGTTATTGCAAATGTAATTGCACAGGAGCTGCAATAATCGGGAGTATTATCGTTGGAATTATAACTGCATTTTTAACCTTTATGGCTGTTATCACTCTAACCCCTGCATTTTTGTGGGTAGTTTTTGGCATAGCAATTGTTTATCTTCTTGTTTATCTTGTAACTACTGCGTTGGTAAGCGACCAAGTAAAGCGCTGTATTTGCCCAAGTAGTACCGCACTATTAGTTGGAATATTAGGCACAATTTTGTTCTCTCTGATTCTTTTGGCAGTAGAATTTGCAGCAACAAGTGTTATAGGTGCAATATTTGCGGGCGTATTATTAACTTTCTTTGC
>JAZNRT010000004.1:0-32233 GCA_045590875.1 Acutalibacteraceae bacterium | reverse complement strand
GGTGAATGCACGGCTTTGCACATTGAATAAGGCTCATTTTCATCACCTACAATAAGCAAACACGAACAATCTGAACCTGATTTTAAAGGAAGGATTTCCGCCTTTGCTTTGTTAAAATACTCGCCAATACAAAAAGTATCGGCTGTGTTTTATGCCTCGCACAGGCAAAAATCTCTTCCTTTAAAATTCTGCGACCCAAAATGAGAAGAATTTTGAGTGATTTTTGGTGCGAAGGAATTTGTAAGGCTGGCGCCTACAAATGACGACAAGCCGAAAAGTGCCGAAATTATGCTTATTTTGGGCAGGTTCGGATTGTTCGTGTTTGCTTAATGAGGAAGCCTTTTACTTTTTTATTTAGGGTAGGAGCGTTATGTCAAGACTCTGTCTTTTGACTGCGGTTTTCTGCAAAAGGTGGGGTAAGAAAAGCCTTTTGATAAGATGGCTTTAGGGTAGGAGCGTTATCTCAAGATTCCGTCTTGCCGCAGCAACGCTTGTATTTTAAGCCACTTCCACAAGGGCAAAGTGCATTTTTTCCAACAACACCCTTGCCTTTAACTGTGCGATTCTGAGGTCTGTCGCCACTTGAGGTTCCGCTTTCCTCAGCAACCTTTTTCCTTTCGATGCCCTCTTCACGGCGCACCTTAACAGTGAGCACGCGCTTAACGGTTTCTTCACGAATAGATTCGGTCATAGAATTGAACATATCGTAACCCTCGTTGCGATACTCCACAACAGGATCGTGCTGACCATAGGCGCGTAGACGGATACCGTCGCGCAATTCGTCCATATTATCAATGTGCTCCATCCAATGCTCGTCAACAGAGCGCAGCAACATAACCCGCTCAATTTCACGCATCAGTTCGCTTCCAAAGCTTGCTTCGCGGGCGGTGTATATTTCGGTAATCTTGGCTTTTAACCATTCTGCAATATCCTCTCGCTCCATACTCTGAAGCTCTCGGTCGGAGTAAAGCAGCTCGGTGGGTCCGATTACCCAGCCCATAAAGTAGCCGCGAAGACCCTCCATATTCCAGCCCTCGTCGCTATCCATACAGAAGCTTGCAACCTCACTGTCTACAAGCTCGTTTATCATATTCTTAATGGTGTCCTGCAGGTCCTCGCCATCGAGAACGCGGTCCCGCTGACCATAAATGATGTTACGCTGAGTGTTCATAACATCGTCGAATTCAAGAACACTCTTACGGATTGCAAAGTTCTGAGATTCCTTCTTGCGCTGTGCCGACTCAATAGACTTTGTAAGCATACCCATTTCAAGAGGTGTGTTTTCCTCAACCTTCAGGGTTTCCATCATATTATAAAGCCTTTCACCGCCGAACAGACGCATAAGGTCATCTTCCAAAGAAATATAGAAATGGGTTACACCGGGGTCACCCTGACGGCCCGAACGACCTCTTAACTGATTGTCAATACGGCGGGATTCGTGGCGCTCTGTACCTATAATACACAAGCCGCCGCTCTCTCGAACCTTTTGGGCTTCAGGCGCAATTTCCGCCTTGTATTTTGCAAGATATTCTGCATACTTTTCCCGTGCGGAAATAATGTCGGGGTTATCGGTTTCGGCATAGCCTGTGGCTTCTACTATAATCTCATCTGAAATTCCCTCGCGACGGAGCTCTGATTTGGCTAAATATTCTGCATTACCGCCAAGCATAATGTCGGTACCTCTACCTGCCATGTTGGTGGCAATGGTGACTGCGCCATATTTACCCGCCTGAGCAATAATCTCCGCCTCACGCTCATGGTGCTTAGCATTCAGCACATTGTGCTTGATACCGCGTTTTTTAAGCATTGAGCTTAATTTTTCGGATTTGTCAATGGTAATGGTACCAACCAGCACTGGCTGACCTTTAGCGTTACGCTCAAGTATTTCGTCAATAACTGCATTGAATTTTGCATTTTCAGTTTTATAAACAACATCGTTTAAATCCTCACGCGCCAAGGGCTTATTGGTGGGGATTTCAATAACATCAAGCTTATAAATCTCGCGGAACTCCTGCTCCTCGGTCATGGCGGTACCTGTCATACCCGAAAGCTTTTCGTAAAGACGGAAGAAATTCTGGAAGGTAACGGTGGCAAGGGTTTTGGATTCGTTTTGAATCGAAACGCCCTCTTTTGCCTCGATTGCCTGATGAAGACCCTCGTTATACCGTCTGCCGTACATAATACGGCCTGTAAATTCGTCAACAATAAGCACTTCGCCATCTTTTACCACATAGTCCACATCGCGGTTCATTATACCGTGAGCGCGGATTGCCTGATTTATATGGTGGGCAACGGTTATATTCTCGGCATCGTTAAGGTTTTCAATGCCAAAATACCGTTCAGCAAGCTTAACACCCTCAGCCGTAAGGGTTACTGTGCGAGCCTTTTCGTCTACAATATAATCGCCGTGAAGCTCCTGCTCCTCGTCGGTTTGCTTATCGTTTGTTTCCCTTACCTTAACACACTTCAATGTACGGGCAAAGCTGTCTGCACGGCGGTAAAGGTCGTTGGATTTATCCCCCTGACCCGAAATGATAAGGGGGGTTCTTGCCTCGTCAATAAGAATAGAGTCAACCTCGTCTACAATGGCGAAATAATGACCGCGCTGAACCTTTTTTTCCTTATAAATTACCATATTATCGCGAAGATAATCGAAGCCCAGCTCGTTATTGGTGCCGTAGGTGATATCGGCGGCGTATGCCTCACGCTTTTCGGCGTTCTTCATACCGCTTACAATAAGACCAACCTTAAGACCTAAGAATCTATATACCTTTCCCATCCATTCCGAGTCACGCTGTGCCAAGTAATCGTTTACGGTAACAATGTGCACACCCTTGCCTGTGAGTGCGTTAAGGTATGCCGGCAGGGTTGCAACCAAGGTTTTACCTTCACCTGTTTTCATTTCACTGATTCTGCCCTGATGCAAAACTATACCGCCCAATATCTGAACGGGGAAGTGGCGCATACCGAGAATTCTCCAGGATGCCTCGCGGCAAACCGCAAAGGCATCGGGCAAAATATCGTCTAAGGTTTCGCCTGCGGCCAATCTGCCCTTTAACACTTCTGTTTGTTCACGAAGCTCGCCGTCGGTTAAAGCCTCGTACTTTCCCTGCAAATCAAGAACCGCCTGCATTTTTGGACGGATCCTTTTTATTTCCTTTTCACTGTAGTTTCCTAACAGAAAATTCAAAATACCCATTCTGAGTCGCTCCTAATAAATAATGGTGGTGTATATATCCAAAATTACTTTGGCTAAAATATACAACTATACATTATTAAGTATATCACAACAATAGGTCATTCACAAGTGGTAAAGTTGCATTTGGGCGCAGATTTAACAAAAAATTCAAACCCTGCCGGTGTCAATTTGCACCAGCAGGGTTTTGTTAGATAATATTTTTCTTTACGGAATTGTTTTCTCAACTGTGTTGCTGTATATTGTTTGGGTGGCACCGCCTGCAGTATAGGTAACATAAGCGCGGGCTTTTCTTGTAACCTTTCTGGGGTTGTTTTTAAGGGTTATCATATAGTTTCCGCCGCTTTGTGTTTCCGACACAACCTTTTGAATAAGGTTACCGCTTACATTTTCAAGCTTCAGCTCGCCATCGTAACTTCCGCTTGAGAAAATAACACCGCACTCAACAATTACTGCACCGTCAGGCAACTGGAATTTCGCTACAACACCAAGGCTTGAGCCTGCAACGATGGGGTCCGCAACAGACACAAAAGCACTTTGAGGCTCGGTGTCGGTTACAGCGGCAATCACCATATCCCCGGTTACATAGGCTGTGAACTCGGTACCAACGCACCAAGGGTTGCCATTTACGGTCCAATACTTTGCATTCTCGTTCTGATAGGTGACCTTTTGGTCGAAAAGGCAGACCTCTTCACCCTCATAGGTAACGCTGTAGGTGTTTTGAGATGCTTCATATACGGGGGTGAAAGTGGTGTTTGCATCTGCAACATAGTTATAAATATCCTTGTTCCAAACCGGCATAGTAGCCTTGCGAGAGCCAAAACGGAACTCACTGTACTTCAGCTGTTTACCCGGCACATCACCAAGCTGTGCGTTAATGGCTTCGTACTGTTCTCTTGAAATAAATCCACCAAAGGGAACAGTAACGGTATCAATCTCTTCACCCCAATAATTAAGGAAGGTGAATTCTACTGTTTTATCGGTCTGTCCGTAAATTGCACGAACAGTTGTGGGCGTTGTATCGTCGGAGGTTATTTCAAGGGTAAGCTCGGTGCCGATGGTTTCGCCCTTGGAGTTTTGCCAACAAACAAAGCTTTGAAGCTTATCGTTGGAGTCGCGAACAGAGGCAGGTGGGGTTACTGTGATGGTTGCGCCCACACCATAGTAGCCATTGGCATCGGGGTTGGAGGTGTAGCGAATTTCGGCATTTCCTGTGTAATCTCTTGTGCTCTCTCCTATGCGATAAAGATAGTTAATACCGCCTGCTTTCTCTGTATATGTTCCGTATACCGCAAGCTCTGAAAGGCTTGCAAACAAGGCTGTGGTATCTGTACATTCCTTTCTTACAGGGCAGATTATCCGAACGCCTATATATTCACCTGTTCTTTTGTTTATTTCAAATCCAATTCCGCTACCGAAGGTGCTGTATATATCGCTGCTGGTATATGCCGTGTCGGTAAAAAGCTCTTCTTCCTTTTCGGCTACAGATAGTTTCAAATGCCCTGCAGAGAGCAGGTCGGAATCATTTAAGAAAAGCTCGAATTTGGATATATCGGCTGGGCTATCTAATTTGTAATTCAGCTGAGCATACATAGCTTCTTCGTTATCTATAAGAGTGCTTCCGTTCAGAAATGCACCTGAGCCATCGGCAAGGCGAATTTGGGCAGACACCGACTCGTCGCCGTCGGTGAATATGCCTGCAGACTGTCCGTATACAACGGCGCTATTCTCAACCCCACCGCTTTTTATAATAACCGATGATGGCTCGCGGTTGGCTATAAGATTTCTTGTACCTGTTAATACTGCTCCCTCTTCATCGCGAAGCTGTTCTAAGTAGCTTACGGATTTAAAATCATCTGTTTTTTTGCCGAAAACATTGAATTCAGCTAGGCGGAGATAGGCATTTCCATAAATTCTGCAGGCTGCAGTTTCTGCTCTCAGATCTTCTTCTGCGGTGCTTGAATAGGGGCTGTAAACACGCATAGCAACGTACCGTGCTGTGCAATCTGTGAATTTAAAAACCTGTGCACGGGCTTCTGCGTTCTCGTATTTATATTCGTATGCCAAGCTCTCTGTGTTAAAAAGGGTGCTTTCAGAATTTGAAACGTAAATGAAATAATGCCCTGCACGAAGAATTTGGGTAGAAATCTGACCCACAACTATTGTGTCTATGCTTTCTGACTTTTCTAAATCGTGAACAATATCAACATAATAAGAGGAGCCGTCGGTTTTATATTCACCAACGAGTTTATTTCCGTTTGCATCGGTTTCATTAGACTCGGTTGCAAAGTTTTCATTGCTTCCCTGATAGTGGTTCTGAACGGTTTGATGTTCGTCACTGTTATAGAATTTGTTTTCAATATCGCGGTCAATCAGATATTCGGTATCCTGCTCATAGGACCAATCCTTACTTCTCCAATAGGTATAACTAAAAATTTCGTACTTTGTAGAGCTGCTGATTTGCGGACGCTTTTTTACAAGCTGTGTGCCCATACCCGAAAAGGTTTGGGTATTAGTTGATACCGTGAGATTAGTACAGCTTACTTCAAAGCCGTCGTCCACCGCCAATGCAACCTTGAACGGAAGGGCCGCAAACAAGGTGGTTATCGATAATGTAAAAGCAATAATTCTTGCTGAAATTTTTAGGTTTTGCATAGTTTACCTCCAGGAGAGTATATTCATACATATATTCTACCATATAATAATAAAAATTACAACCAACTAAATCCAGTTTGGCAAATTCTACAACAAGGTGGGGAACTTTTTATTAAAAATAACAAAAATCAACCCGTATACGACAATATCTGCCGCTTAAACGAGTTGATTTTATTTCAATAGTTCTTCATAATCAGCTCCTAGCACCTCTTTTATAGCTTTGAGCTGTGAAGCATAAATATGTTGAATTCCTCGTTCAATTTTAACAAACGCCTCTCTGGTAATGTTAATTCCTTTTAGTTGCAAAAGGGAAACCATTTGAGTTTGACCAATGTTTCTTGAAATTCGAATTCTTCTTATATTCTTTCCTATGTTTATTTCATCTTGTTTGATTTTCATATTTCACACCCTTTGGACTAATTCGGGTCCCTGCCACTTGATTGTACAAGAATTATATGCTATAATGGGACCGAAACAGGTCCACAAGTGAGGTGATTCTATGTTATGTGAAAATGATTTTTGTATATATAATAAAAATTCCACTTGTCAACTAAACGAAATCCAATTAGACAATCAGGGGACTTGTACAAATTGCATAAATATAAGTCTTGATGAAAAAACGATTGAGACGGCTAAAAAACAGCTTCTACTTAAACTTGAAAATATTGATCAATTAAACTAAAACCCTGCCGTAGCAAAAGCTATTGGCGGGGTTTTAGTTTTTCTCTTAAATTGATGATTATTCAGCTCTTTATTTATATACCTTCACAAGATGTGACAAGGGCTTTACGGTATAGCCCATTTCCTTATATTTTGTTAGCAGTTCGTCTAAAATTTCAGCGTTGGTTGAAGAGGTGTTGTGAAGTAACAGAACTGCGCCTGAATGTATGCGCGAGGTGAGTTTTTCCAATGCCTCTTCCCCCGTGGGCTGGCTTTTTTCGTTCCAATCCACATAGGCAAGGCTCCAGAAAAAGGTCTTATAGCCTAGTTCTTTTGCGGTTTCAAGGTTGCTTATACTGTATTTTCCCTGAGGCGGGCGATAGTATTTAATCATTTTTTTGCCCGTTAGCTCTTTATACTTTTCTTCCAAAGACTGCAGCTCCTCTTTGAAATCGGCGGTGTCAGAAAGGCTGGACATATCGGGGTGGTGATAGGTGTGATTTGCCACCACGTGCCCCTCCTCTGCCATACGGTTTACAAGGTCGGGGGCGGTTTCTATAAAATGTCCCACAACAAAAAACGTGGCAGGTGCGTTATGCTTTTTAAGTGCATCGAGAATGGCGGCGGTATTGCCGTTTTCATAGCCGCAATCGAAGGTGAGATAAATAACCTTTTCTTGTTGTTTGCCCATATAATACGTATTTAAATTCAGCAACTCCTCTACCGATGCGTTGCCCAAAGGCTGCTTGCCCTCTACCTTAAAGGATATCCCCCAATCCGAACTGCCCACCGATACATATTCTGCACTATTACCCTTTACATACACCGTGCCGAAAACGGTGCAGAAAACCACCGCAAGGCAAAGCGCCGCAACGGTGCATTTTTTATATGTCAGCCTTATGATACCGCCCACTAACTGTTTTTTTAACCCAAACATAATAATCCCCCTAAAATTTTTATCTAACACAATATATTTGCAGTGTTTGTACCAATATTCCTGCTTTTTGCATATACTGTCTAGGGGGTTGCATCAAATGCCCGATGACCAAAAATCAGCACAACTGCAGACCATAGAACAATCTAAATTTTACATAGCTATGATTATGGCGGGGATACTCCTTTCCTACAACAACCTTAATTTGCAAGAAAAGGAGATACTTTGTGGAGAAGAGAGTGAGGAGCTTCCCTTTTTCAGAATGGGTGCATCAATACTGATTATTACGGCGCTTGTGTACTTTTTCTGCCTATTGGAACAAACTATACAGGAAAGCCCCACCCCTGAAAACGGAAAAAATTTTGCCGCCTCGCTTTTCACCCTTGTAGCAGCACTGTTAAGATTTCCTAAGGAAAATGATAAAACCGTCTTGTAGAATGTATACTAATATGGTATACTATTTAGGTAATAAAACGCTGGAGGAAACATGAAAAAGGAATTTAAAATTACAGGTATGACCTGTGCCGCCTGCTCGGCAAGGGTTGAGCGAGTGACTATGAAAATAGATGGTGTCACCTCTGCCACAGTAAACCTTGTGGCAGGCAGACTTGCGGCTGATATTAAAAACGAAGCCTTAACAAACGAAATAATTTCTGCCGTAAACCGTGCCGGCTTTGGTATTGAGCCGCTAAAGTCACAAGGAAGTGACGACTACGATAAATCTAAAAAAATTAAAAATATGTGGCTAAGGTTTATTAGCTCGGCTGTTTTTGCGTTGCCGCTTTTCTACATTGCTATGGGGCCTATGTGGGGACTGCCTCTGCCAAACGCACTTTCACCCCAAGCGTTTCCGCTGAGATATGCCGTAATTCAGCTTATGCTAACCCTGCCGATTGTGGCACTTGGATATAAATTCTACACCCTTGGTTTTAAAAACCTTGTAAAATTGAGCCCTAATATGGACAGCCTTATAGCCTTAGGCTCTACGGCGGCACTGGGCTACAGCATTTATTCCCTCATATTAATAGCGGGGGGTGATGCCCACGCGGTGCATGGGCTTTATTTTGAATCGGCAGGAATTATCCTTACCCTTATAACCCTTGGCAAAACGCTGGAGGCGGTGTCTATGGGAAGAACCTCTGAGGCGATTCGCAGTCTTTTAGCCCTTGTTCCCAAAACCGCTTTGGTAATTCGCGACGGCGAGGAAAGAGAAATACCCTTAGAGGATATTATAGTTGGGGATATTATCCACATAAAACCCGGCGCAAAGATACCCGTAGACGGAGTTGTGATTTCGGGAGAATCGGCGGTAGATGAAGCTATGCTTACAGGAGAGAGCATACCCTGCGATAAAACGGAGGGGGACAAGGTGTTTGCTGCAACCATTAACAAAAACGGCAGTTTTTTAATGCGTGCAGAAAAACTGGGCCGTGACACCGCGATTTCTGCAATTATAACCCTTGTTGAAAATGCACAGACCAATAAAGCGCCTATTGCACGGGTTGCAGACAAGGTTGCAGGAGTGTTTGTTCCCATTGTTTGCGGTATAGCTCTTTTGAGTTTTATAATATGGCTGCTTGCGGGAGAAGGCTTTGAATTTTCTCTAACCGTGATGATTTCGGTGCTTGTAATTGCCTGCCCCTGCGCCTTGGGACTTGCCACCCCCACTGCTATTATGGTGGGAACGGGCAAGGGCGCCACAAAGGGTATACTTATAAAAAGCGGAGAAGCCCTTGAAACAGCCCATAAAATAAATGCGGTTGTGCTTGATAAAACAGGTACCATCACCTTAGGCGCGCCCCAAGTTACAGATATAATTCCCAGCGTTGGAACGACAAGTGCCGAGCTACTTAGCATTGCCGCCGCAATTGAGGTTAATTCCGAACACCCCTTGGCTAAGGCTGTTGTTAAAAAAGCGAAGAATGAGGGGCTTGAATTCGGCTCTGCCACCGCCTTTTCTTCGGTGGGTGGCAAGGGGATAAAGGCAACAATAGGCAACATCAGTTATATTGCAGGAAATGCGAAATTTATAGAGGAAAACGGAATTTCACTTAATGAATATTCGTCACACGAAAGCCTTACTTTGTCGGGCAAAACTCCTATTATTGTGGCAACCGAAAATAAAATTTTGGGTGCCATAGGGGTTGCAGATGCGCTAAAGCCCACCAGCGCCCAAGCAATAGCCGACATGCGGGAAATGGGTATAAAAACCATTATGCTAACAGGTGACAACAAAAAAACCGCCAATGCCATAGGCAAGACTGTGGGTGTAGATGAAATTATTGCCGAGGTTCTGCCCGAACAGAAAGCGCAAAAGGTTGCCGAGCTACAAAATGCAGGCTACACCGTTGCTATGATTGGTGACGGCATAAACGATGCTCCCGCCCTCACTCAGGCAGATGTCGGGCTAGCCATTGGCAGCGGCACAGATGTTGCCATTGAATCGGCAGATGTTGTGCTTATGCATTCCGATTTGAATTCTGCGGTGGATGCCATAAGACTTTCTCGGCACACCATAAGGATAATTAAACAAAATCTCTTTTGGGCTTTTGCCTACAACACCTTAGGAATTCCCATTGCGGCAGGTATTTTATATGCCTTTGGCGGACCGCTACTCAGCCCTATGATAGGCGCGGCGGCTATGTCGCTTTCCTCGGTTTCTGTGCTAAGTAATGCATTAAGATTAAAAAGGATTAAATAGGATAATGAGAATTGAACGCTTTGCGGGTTCTCTCGTTACCATTAACTAATACCAGAAAGGAAGTCTCAAATGAAAACAACTATTAAAATCCCCGATATGATGTGTGAGCACTGCAAAAAATCAATAACCGAAGGACTTTTGTCCCTTTGCGGTGTAGATTCGGTGGAAATCGACCTGAGCGCAAAAAACGCAACGGTAGAGCACACAAACGAGGTAACAGAATTGCTTGCCTGCATTGATGAGCTGGGTTTTGATGCAAGCATTTAATTTTTTAAACAGCGAATAAGTTTAAAATGAAGAAAGGGTCAGACCACACTCTAGTAAAAGTCGGTCTGACCCTTTTATTATAACAAATTCAGCTTTTTACAGCACACATTTTAAGAACTGCTTTGCTCGCTCGGTTTTGGGATTGTTAAAAAGCTCTTCAGGTGTGCCCTCTTCTTCAATAATCCCGTCACCGAAAAACAGCACTCGGTCTGCAACCTCACGGGCAAAGCCCATTTCGTGGGTAACCACAACCATTGTCATACCGCTTTCGGCAAGACTTTTCATAACATTCAGAACTTCCCCTACCATTTCGGGATCCAGGGCTGAAGTAGGCTCGTCGAACAGCATAACCTCAGGCTCCATACAAAGGGCACGCACTATTGCAACACGCTGCTTCTGACCGCCCGAAAGCTGTGAGGGATAGGCATCGGCTCTGTCGGCAAGACCTACTGTTTCCAATAGTTCCATAGCCTTTTTTTCTGCCTCTTCACGGCTCTTGTTAAGGATTTTCATAGGTGCCAGGGTCATATTTTTAAGAATGGTCATATTATGAAAAAGATTAAACTGCTGAAAAACCATACCCATTCTTGCCCTGTGGCGGTTTACGTCGGTTTTGGGGTCGGTTATCTCTACGTCGTCGAAAACTATGCTGCCGCCTGTGGGCTCTTCCAAAAGATTAAGGCAACGGAGAAAGGTGGATTTTCCACAGCCCGAAGGACCTATAACCACCACAACCTCACCTCGTTTTATCTCGGTGGAGATGCCTTTCAGCACCTGCACTTCGCCGAAATTCTTTTGCAGATTTTGGGTTTTAATAATCGCTTCATTAGTGGTCACTCTTTCTCAGCCTCCTCTCAAAGCACTTTAATGCATAGCTCAAAACAAGCACTATTACAAGATATATAACCGCAACTGTGAGCAGTGGGAATAATGCCTCGTAGGTTCTTGAACGAATGAAGTTTCCCACATATGTAATATCGTGAACCGTTACATAGCCTGAAACTGAGGTTTCCTTTAAAAGCACTATAAATTCATTACCCAAAGCGGGCAATACATTTTTAAATGCCTGAGGCAGAATTATGCTTACCATTGTTTGGGTATAATTAAGGCCTAAGGAACGGCCTGCCTCGAACTGACCCTTATCAATAGACATAATACCTGAGCGCACAATTTCGGCTACATATGCACCCGAATTTATACCGAATGCGATAATTGCCGCCATCGTGCCATCGTCCATAGATGCCAAGATAACGTAATAAATTATCATTAACTGTATTACAACAGGGGTTCCGCGAATTACGGTGATATAAACATTGCAAATCCAGTTTATTACTTTTAAAATATAATCCCACAGTGTTCGGCACTTTTTTCCGCTCAAGTTGTTGTCGTATGTAGAGCGGACTATGGCAACGATAACACCAAGCAAAATACCGAGAATGGTTGCAAAAAGTGTTATTTGCAGGGTCACACCCAAGCCCTTTAGAAGGTCGAGCCAACGATTTTCTCTTATAAATGTTTTCTCGAAACTCTCGTAAAGGGAGGGAAAGTTTTCTTGCAGAAAAGAAAGCATACTATATACTCCTATTTTAATGTGCAAAATGGAGCTGTGTGTAAACAGCTCCATTTCTTGTTACAGTTTAAAGACTGTTATTATTCCTTAACAATAATAACCTGTGTAGCTGTGGTGTAAGGATCGCTGAAGTTAACCTCTTCAAGTCTTTCCTCAGTAACGGTCATACCTGCCATACCGAAGTCAACCTTGCCTGAATCTACAGCGGTGAGAATTGAATCAAACTCCATATCCTTGATTTCCAGCTTATAGCCGAGCTTGTCGCAGATAGCCTGAGCAATAGAAGCGTCAATACCTACAACCTTGCCTTCTTCAACATACTCGTAGGGCTCGAAAGCAGCGTTTGTGCCCATTTTGAGAGTGCCTTTTGAAGTGTCTACATCAGCGGGAGAAACGTAGGGAGATTTGCCCTTGGTATCGTCGCCGATAAAGTTCTTGATAATGGAATCTACTGTGCCGTCGGCAATAAGCTCTTTTAAAGCACCGTTAACTTCCTTCTGAAGCTTCTCGTTGTCCTTAGCAAAAGCGATTGCGTATTCTTCAACCGCAAAAGACTCTTCAAGAATTTTGAGACCTTCGTTGGCTGCAACGAATGCCTTTGCTGGCTCGTTGTCGATAATTACACAGTCAATTTTGCCAGAGGTAAGAGCCATAACAGCATCTGCACCCTTGCTGAAACGCTTGATTTCTGCATCTTTAACATCGCTGGCGTAGATATCGCCTGTTGTACCAAGCTGAACGCCGATTCTGGCGCCTTCAAGATCGTCGGCAGTTGCTATGGTTTTGCCTTTTGAACCGCTACAGCCTGCAAAACAAGTAGCAAGCAGAGCTAAAGTCATTAAAATGGAAATAAGCTTTTTCATTGTGGAAATCCTCCTCAAATAAATTTTGTACAATAATATTTAACCACTAAATACTCAATCTGTCAACCCGGCAGGGCGATATTTGTATAAAAATTCATCACTTTGCCTATAAAACAGGCTTGTCTTTGGGCAAAGTATAAAAAGCGATGTATATTTGCCGTGAATATACATCGCTTTACGCGTAAAATATACATTTTTCAGAGCTTGAAATTTTACCTATTCCTCAAACTGAAGCACCGATTTAATAATATCGCTGTGGTATTCTGAAAAATTACCGAATTTTTCTTGAAGCCTTACTTTCAAAGGAGAAATTATAATATCCTCTGTGTCGAAATGCCCGCAGTCGTAAAGGGAAATTCCCAAATGTGATGCATCAAGAAACACATTGTGCTTAACATCTGCCGTAACAAATGCATCTGCACCGCTCTTAGCAACATCCTTTAAAAGGCTTCCCCCCGACCCTGAGCAGACCGCAACCCTTTTAATGCTTCTGTTGCCACACACATATTTAACCGAGCCCGAAAAAATTCCGCTTAAGTAATTACCGAACTCATCGGGAGTGAGCGCCTCCAGCTCGCCGATTCTAGCTTCATAGCAGTCCCCTGAGGGTATAATACCCGATACATTTTCTAGCTCTAAAATTTTGCAGAGTGTGTCGTTTATTCCGCCCTCTGCCATATCTAAATTTGTGTGTGCCGAAATAACGCTGATATCGTTTTTTATCAGCTTATATACAAGGCTTTCGGCGGTAACACTCTTCAGTGGCTCAAAAATTACGGGGTGGTGGGTAACAATAAGGTTTGCGCCCTTTTTCTTTGCGAACTCAATAGCGCCATCGGTTATATCCAGCGCCACAATACCGCCTGAAAACTCGGCGTTTTCATCCCCCACAAGAAAGCCTGCGTTGTCGAAATCCGCTTGCGTGGAAAAGGGTGCAAAGGAATTTATATATTCGAATATTTCCTTAAGCTTCATATAAAAACACTCCTTGATTAACCTTTATATAGCTTGGGACTGCCTTAAATTCAAGAGCAGTCCCTAAGAAATTATTTCTTCTTTGCAAAGGAATCCTTTAATGCCACAGTTCTGTTAAACACAAGGTTATCGGGTGTAGAGTCGGTGTCTATACAGAAATAACCCTGACGCATAAACTGGAAGGTGTCACCCACCTTTGCAGATTTCATATATTCCTCTACCTTGCAGTTGTTAAGCACTACTAAGGATTCGGAGTTGAGGTTATCTGCAAAGCTCGAAACGCCCTCTTCATCAGATGGGTTTTCCACATTAAAGAGCCTGTCGTAAAGATTTACGGTAGCATTTAATGAATGCTTGGCAGATACCCAATGAAGCGTGCCCTTAACCTTTCTACCGTCGGGGGATTCACCGCCCTTGGATTCGGGGTCGTAGGTTACGTGAACGGCGGTGATTTTGCCGCTTTCATCGGTATCAACACTTGCAAATTTAACAAAGTAGGCACCCTTTAAGCGCACTTCCTTTTCGGGGCAAAGCCTGAAGTATTTTGGTGGCGGTTCGAGGGCAAAATCATCTTCTTCAATATATAATTCACGGCTGAAATGCACAGTGCGTTTGCCAAGTTCGGGCTTGTTGGGGTTGATATCAACCGCAATTTCCTCAGTGGCATCTTCGGGGTAGTTATCAACAATAACCTTCAGAGGGCGAAGAACCGCCATAGCGCGGTCTGCTTCCGCGTTAAGGTAATCTCGCACGCAGGATTCAAGCAGGGCGAAATCCACCACGCTGTATGCCTTTGAAACACCTATTCTATCGGCAAATTCCCGAATTGCCTCAGGCGGGAAGCCGCGACGACGCATACCGCAAAGGGTTGCCATTCGAGGGTCGTCCCAGCCCGAAACCAAGCCGTCTTCTACCAATTTTAAGCACTTTCTTTTGCTGGTTAAGGTATAGTTAAGATTAAGCCTTGCAAATTCAATCTGACGGGAGGGGTTAGGAAGCTCTAAAGCCTTTAAGAACCAATCATAAAGCGGGCGGTGATTTTCAAACTCCAAGGAGCAAAGGGAGTGGGTTACACCCTCGTAGGTGTCCGACAGTGGATGTGCTATATCGTACATAGGATATACACACCATTTATCCCCCGTTCTATGGTGAGTTGCCTTCATAATTCTGTAAATTATGGGGTCGCGCATATTCATATTTGGAGATGCCATATCAATTTTAGCGCGAAGAACTCTGGCTCCGTTTTCAAACTCGCCCTCGGTCATACGGCGGAAGAGGTCGAGATTTTCCTCAATAGAGCGATTTCTGTATGGACTCTCCTTGCCCGCCTCTGTGAGGGTGCCGCGATATTCACGGATTTCATCGCTGGACAGGTCATCTACATATGCCAGCCCTTTTTCAATAAGCTTTACGGCGCAGTCGTAGATAAAATCGAAATAATCCGATGCGAAATACACATTATCCCACTGAAAGCCAAGCCATTTTATATCCTCTTTAATAGCCTCAACATATTCAACGTCTTCCTTGGTGGGGTTGGTGTCGTCAAAACGAAGATTGCATTTACCGCCATATTTTTCGGCGGTGCCGAAATCTATGCAGATTGCCTTTGCATGGCCTATGTGCAAATATCCGTTTGGCTCAGGCGGAAAACGGGTTTGAACGTGGTCGTAAACACCCTCCTTCAAATCCTCGTCTATAAAATCGTGTATAAAATTAGAGGGGGTTTCCTCTATTGCCTTAGTAATTTCCTCCATCATTAACTACTCCTTAATTTTCCTTGTAGTAATTTATTGCCGCGTTAATTCGGGCGCTTACACGCTCCTTGCCCAACACCTGCATAATGGTGCAAAGGTCGGGAGTGTTCTGCCTGCCGGTTACAGCCACTCGAACAACTGTGCTGATATCTCCCGCACTGCCCTTAAAGGCTTCGGGATTGGCTTTATATTCTTTAGTTTCAGCGGCAAAGCCCAGTGTCGGCGCAATTTCCTTGATTCTTGAAAACCATTCCTGACGGTCGTCGTCAGGGTTATATACCTCTAGATATTTTTCCAGAGCTGCGGCGGCATCGGCAGGATTTATCTTTTCTGGCAAATCATAACAAGGGGTGTGAAGCTCATCGTAAAAATATGCGGCATAATGCTTTGCCTCGTCCCACTTGGCAATATCCTTACGAGGCTTTGGCACATCTCGGTCTATTGAAAACAGCGACAATGCATAGTCCTTATCCCTATTGAGCAGGGTGTAGAATTCACTGTCGAATTCCCGTGCCCAGTCAATCAAAGCGTTAACAACCTCTGTAGCCTTTAGCCTTGATACAACCCCCTTGCTTACATCTATAAGCTTATCCCAATCGAAAAGTGCGCCTGAAACGCTCATCTTTTTAAGGTTGAACTTGAATTTGCGATAATCCTCAGTGGGGTTTGCACGGCGCCAATCCTCAAAATCGGAATTGGCAATTGTCATAAGATATTCAATAACACTTTCACTTGTAAAGCCCTGCTCGGCAAAGAAATGCACGGCGGCTTCAGGATCCTTGCGCTTTGAGATTTTGCGCTTTGCACCGTTCTCACTCTTCATAATAGGTGAAAGATGGGCATATTTTGGCGGCTTAAAGCCTAAGATTCTGAAAAGCTGAATGTGCTTTGGAACAGAGGATATCCACTCATCACCACGCATAACCAAATTAGTGTGCATAAGATGGTCGTCAATAGCGTGGGCAAAATGGTAGGTGGGTATGCCGTCGGATTTAAGGATAACAAAATCCTCGTCGTTTTCGGGCATTTCTATTTTGCCCTTTACACCGTCGTCGAAGGTGATTTTTCGGCTTTCGTCACCGTTTGACCTGAGCCTTACAACAAAGGGCTTGCCCTCTGCTATCAGTCCTTCACATTCCTCTAAGGAAAGGTTGCGGCATTTTGCATATTCGCCGTGATATCCGGTGCGGATTTTGCCCGCCTCCTGCTCAGCTCTTACTGCCTCTAAATCCTCAGCGGTGCAAAAACATGGGTAGCAAAGACCCTGCTCCATTAAAGCCTTTACATAGGTTCTATAAATCTCGGCACGGTGGCTTTGCTGATATGGACCGTATTCACCCTTTTCAAGGGTTCCGCTGTAAAAGCCCTCATCAATCTCTATGCCAAATCTCCCAAGACCGTCGATAATATCCTCTATACCGCCCTCTATCTCGCGTTTTTTGTCGGTATCCTCAATTCGGGTGAAAAACACACCGCCTGAAGATGTGGCACAGATTCGGTTTACAAGGGCTGCAAAAAGTGTGCCTAAATGCAGATATCCTGTAGGGCTTGGTGCTATTCTTGTAACCCGCGCGCCCTCAGGCAGGCTTCTTGCGGGGTACATATCCTCATAATATTGGGGTGTTTTAGTAACGTCGGGCAGACAAAGCTCTGCCAGCCTTTTATAATCCATTTTTTATAACTCCTAATTTTTACTATTTAAGCAGCTTGTTCAACTCCGCCATAAAGGTGTTTATATCCTTAAACTGACGGTAAACCGAAGCAAAGCGCACATATGCCACTTCATCTACATCCTTTAGCTTTTGCATAGCAAGCTCGCCTATGCGGGTAGAGGTTACCTCTCGGTCTAATGTGTTTTGCAGGCTTGTTTCAATTTCGTCTATCATACGCTCAAGGGTTTCGATGGATACGGGACGCTTTTCACAAGCATGGCGCATACCCTTCAGCAGCTTGGCTCTATCAAACTCCTCGCGGGTTTTATCCTTCTTTATTACAATCAAGGGCAGACTTTCCACTACCTCGTAGGTGGTGAATCTCTTCTGGCACTTTATACATTCACGCCTTCTGCGAATTTTTTCACTTTCGTCGGTAGGTCGGGAATCTATAACCTTGCTTTCTACAAAACCGCAAAACGGACATTTCATAATTTTTTGCCTTCCTTCAATAAGAATATAGATATACATACTAATATTATCACAAGGTTGCGGTTTTTGCAATTATTTTCCTTTCAATATTTGCCTAAATTTTGGAATAATTATAAGAATTATTGACAAAACTCGGTGTATAAGGTACAATATGAGAGCAATTCTCAATTTCGTGAATCCGGCAAGCGCAAATCCCTTACGCTGTGCCTTAAAGGAGAAAATAATGAAAGCAGAATATAAAACCAAACAAAAAAACTCTTTGATTGGCTTTTTAAAGGCTAACCACAGCCGTCAATTTTCCATAAATGAAATCTGCGAAGCGGTAAAGTCAAACGGAATAGGCAAAAGCACGGTATACCGCAATATAAGCCACCTTTGCGAGGAGGGGGCTGTTCGTCGTTTTCGGGGAGAGGGCGGCAAAAGCGTGCTTTATCAATATGTTGGTAAAGATTCTGGCTGCGACAGTCATTTCCACCTGAAATGCACTGCCTGCGGAAGGCTTATTCACTTAGATTGCAAGGATGTTATGAGGCTTAAAGCCCATATAAACGCCCATCACAATTTTTCCATCGACATTGCCCACACGGTTTTTTACGGACTTTGCGGGGGCTGTAAGGCATTGGGGGGCGCAGAATGAAACGGATACTTTGTGTAGTTTTTTCCCTTATGTTTATTATGAATTTTTTGGGTTGCGCCAAGGAGCCACCTAAAGAAAGCGAAAAGACAAAGGATAAAATACAAGTGGTAACAACCATATTCCCTTGCTACGATTTCGCAAGGGTAATTGCGGGGGATAAGGCAGAGGTTACTATGCTTTTGCCCTTCGGCTCAGAAAGTCACACCTACGAGCCCACTTTAGAGGACATTTCGCTGATAGGAAGCTGTGATGTGTTTATCTACGTAGGCGGTGAAATTGACCCTTGGGCAGAAACCGCCCTTAACACAAGCTTTAATAAAAACAGACGGGTGATAAGCCTTTTGGATATTTTTGATATTGCCCACGAAAGTGAAGGCAATCACGAAAATCACAGCCACTCGGAAGAAATCGACCAGCATATTTGGACTTCGCCCCAAAATGCTATGGAAATAGTAAAGGTGATTGCCGAGAATTTATGCGATGCCGACCCGAAAAATACCCAAAGCTACACCACAAGGCGGGGAGAATATTTAGAAAAGCTAACCCTTCTTGATAAAGAAATACAAGAGTCGGTAAACGACAGTGAAAATAAAACCCTTGTATTTGCCGACAGATTTCCCTTTGCGCATTTTTGCAACGCCTACGGCTTGAGTCACCAATCAGCCCTTGAGGGCTGCACCTCCGACACCGAGCCCACCATAACGGCGGTTAAAAGTCTGATTGATTCGGTAAATAAAAAGAATATACCCGCCGTGCTATACACCGAAACGGCAGACGGAAGCATAGCCGATACGGTTACAAATGCCACAGGCTGTGAAAAGCGTATCTTCTACTCCTGCCACAGTATAAGCGAAGCCCAGTTTGAAGACGGCGAGAGCTACCTTTCGCTAATGGAAAAAAATCTTGAGGTTTTAAGGGAGGTGCTCTCTTAATTGGCACAGTTAAATGTTAAGAATGTAAATATGTCATACGAGGGCAAGCAGGTGCTTAATGACATATCTTTTGCCCTTGCGGGGGGCGAATACCTCTCGATTATAGGCGAAAACGGCACGGGGAAATCCACCCTTATTAAAGGTCTGTTAGGGCTTAAAAGCATTGATGACGGCGCTATTGAATTTTCAAGCGATGTAAACCCCAGCGATATAGGATACCTTCCCCAAAGCACCGAGGTGCAAAGGAATTTTCCTGCAACTACTTATGAAATCGTGCTTTCGGGGCGGCTTAACAGAAAACGATTTTTAAGTCTTTATAATAAAGTGGACAAAAACTGCACCGAAAAAATCATGAAGAAGCTAGATATACTTCACCTTAAAAATGCGCCCTTTTCCTCGCTTTCGGGGGGGCAGCAGCAGCGGGTGCTTTTAGCTCGCGCCCTTAATTCGGCAACAAAAATTTTAGTTTTGGACGAGCCCACCGCCTCCCTTGATGCAAAGGCATCGGCTGAATTATATGAAATTCTAAGATTGTTAAACCGCAACGAGGGACTTACCATTATAATGGTAAGCCACGATATTGAGGCGGCTTCCCGCTTCTCTTCACACATATTGTATATTAAATCCAAGCAGCTGTTTTTCGGCAGTGCAGAAGATTTTTTTAAAAAGGGCTTTTCTGGATTTTCGGGAGGTGCTGAAATTGACTAATCTTACAGCCTTACTATCTAATCCCGATATTTTAAAAATTGTGCTCACCGCCCTTATAGTGGGGGTGCTCGTTTCCCTTTGCGCGGCGCTTTTGGGCGTATGCCTTGTGCTGAAGCGCTGCTCTATGATTGGCGATGGTCTTTCCCACGTGGGCTACGGCGCCTTGGCAGTTGCCTCTGCTTTAGGCTTGGGAAGCCGCTTTTCTATGGAAATTTCCATACCCATTGTTCTGGCGGCGGCATTTTTACTGCTTAAAATAAGCCGCAACAGCAAAATCAGCCGCGATGCGGCAATTGCTTGTGTTTCCACAGGCTCTATGGCTCTGGGCACCATTATTTTCAACCTTACCGGTGGTACAGCAGGAGATGCCTGCGCGAGTCTTTTTGGCTCGGCTTCCCTTATTACCATCACCCAAAAGGATATGCTTTTCAGCATTGCTCTTTCCCTTTTGGTGCTCGGTCTGTTTGCGACTTTATTTAACAAAATTTTTGCCGTTACCTTCGATGAGGATTTTTCCTCTGCCACAGGAATTAAGGTTAATCTTTACAACATAATTATAGCCTTGCTCACGGCGGTGACCATAGTTGTAGGTATGCGGCTTATGGGTGCAATACTTATTTCGGGACTTGTGATTTTCCCGCCTCTTTCGGCTATGCGGATATCAAAAAGCTTTAAGGGTGTAGTAATCTGCTCGGCGGTTGTCTCGGTGGTCTGCTTTGTGCCTGCGCTGTTTACTGCCTGCGCGTACAATCTGCAAACAGGACCCGCTGTGATATGTGCTAATATGATTGTGTATATTATCCTTACTGCTTTTGAAAAAATAAAAAGCAGAGCCTGAACATTACAAAATAAATCACATCAATATAAATTTAAAAGCCTATCTTGATACACCTTATTTTACAAAGGTACGTCAAGAAAGGCTTTTATTTTTTACCGCTATATGTCGCGTAACGCATAAATTTTATTACAAATATGTAACCGTTGCAGTGTTTAATGCAACAATAGGCACTGCTCAGGGGGGATATTTGATTGGTTTACTGCTGCAAACCTCATTACATATGAAAGGCGGAGATATTACGAAAAAAGACAAAAACACCTTAGGCGCTAAAGAAGAACTGTTTTGCCTTTATTCGGCAGTGGGCTATTCACCTACCGAAGCGGCGGTGAGGTCGGGCTTTCAAAGACCCTCCAAAAACGGTGTAAAACTGCTGGCAAGGAAAGACATTTTAAAAAGGATAGGCGAATTGTTAAAAACCTATGAAGCCTCAGCCTCAGCCGAATCGGGGCTTAGGCGAATTGCCTTTGGCGGGATAGGAGATGTACTGCGGCTGATAAGCACAGAGAATATACAAGAGCTTGACCCCGATGCCCTTGATTTATTCCCAATTTCTGAGCTGAAGTTTTCAAAAAGCGGTTGGGAGATTAAGCTTTTTGACCGAATAAAGGCTTTGGATAAGCTGGCCGAGCTAAACTCTGCCCGCCGCGACGCAAACGAAACCGATTTTTTTGATGTTCTCAACAAAAGCGCTGCCGCAATTTCCGGTGAAAAGCTATGAAGTTCAAAAGCTTTTCAAAGAAACAGCTAAAGGTGCTTAGCTGGTGGTGCCCTGCCTCTCCCCACAAAAATCGCGATGCCATTATCTGCGACGGCGCTGTGAGAAGCGGAAAGACCCTTTGTATGTTTCTTTCCTTTATATTTTGGGCTATAACCGCTTTCCCCGACGGCAATTTTGCGGTATGCGGAAAAACCGTAACCTCTTTAAGGCGAAACATAATAAATCCTATGCTGCCTCTTCTTTCGGAGTTGGGGTTTAGCAGCACCGTTGTTTCCAGCCGAGGGCAGATAGAAATTGAAAAAAACCACAAAAAAATCACCCTTTGGATGTTTGGCGGCAGAGATGAAT
The DNA here is from genome assembly GCA_045590875.1 of Acutalibacteraceae bacterium. Lineage (GTDB taxonomy): Bacteria > Bacillota > Clostridia > Oscillospirales > Acutalibacteraceae > UMGS1532. The sequence continues at coordinate 10,333 of JAZNRT010000004.1, read as the reverse complement.
CCTCAGCCTCCCTTATTCAGGGTATGACCCTTTGCGGCGTGCTTCTCGACGAGGTGGCGCTTATGCCCCGTTCATTTGTCGACCAAGCCTTGGCGCGGTGCTCTGTTGAGGGCTCAAAATTTTGGTTCAACTGCAATCCCGACAACCCACAGCACTGGTTTTACAAGGAATGGATAAAGAAGTCGGCAGAAAAGAATGCCTATTATCTGCATTTCACAATGCAGGACAACCCCTCCCTTTCGAGAAAAATGATAGCCCGATATGAAAGACTTTATACCGGTGCGTTTTACGAGCGTTATGTAAAGGGGCTGTGGGTGGCAAATCAGGGGCTTGTGTATCCTAACTTTAATGAAAATCAGTGCTGTGAGATACCCGAAAGCTTGGAGAAATATTATGTTTCCTGCGACTACGGAACGGTGAATCCCTGCTCCTTTGGACTGTGGGGCTTTTCGGGGAGCGTTTGGTACAGAATCCGCGAGTATTATTACGACTCCAAACGAGAGGGCTTACAGCTTACCGACCGCGAATACTATGATGCTCTGAAAAGGCTTTGCGGAAAGCTGCCCATTGAAGCGGTGATATGTGACCCCTCCGCCGCCTCTTTTATAACCCTTATTCGTCGCGAGGGTGAATTCCGCGTAATTCCTGCAAAAAACGACGTGATAGACGGCATAAGGCGAACAGGTGATGCTTTAAGTCTGGGAAAAATTAAAATCTGCAGGGGCTGTGCCGATATAATCCGCGAATTCGGACTTTACCGTTGGGATGACGGTGCCGCCAAAGACTCTCCTAAAAAGGAAAACGACCACGCTATGGACGATATGAGATATTTTGTTTCCTCTGTGCTTTATTCGGCAAGCATAGGTAGAATAGCAGGCTCGGTAACAAGGTGAAAAGAAAGGATTTGATTAACTTCTATGAAAAGAAAAAAGCAAGACACAGACACAAAAAGAAAGCCCTCTGCCACAATGGTGCAAACTGCAAGGGGCAAAACACAGCCCTTTTTAATGCTGGATAGGTATGTTCCGCTGGCATCGGCTGAGCTGGCTCTTTATGATTCTCTGAGAGAGGCTGTGCCCGTTATTGATGCGGCGATTGAAAAGATAGTGAGGCTTATAGGGAATTTCAAAATTTCCTGCAGTAATCCGGCCGCCAGAAAAATGCTGGAGAATTTCCTGAGCGAGGTGCAGGTGGGCTACAGCGGTACGGGAATCAACGCCTTTATAAACACATACCTTGACAGACTCCTAACCTGGGGTACTGCCGTAGCAGAAATTGTGCCCTATTCAAACGGCGAAATTGCGGCGCTCTACTGCGCCGACAATAAAAACATAGAGCTGCTCACCGACACAAACCCCTTGAGCGTTAAGGTATGTATCAGAGAGGGCGGGAATTTAATTCCTATTGCAAATCAGGAAAGAATTCTGCTCAGTGCCCGCGAGCCCATGCCGGGAGAGGCAAGAGGCACCTCGATTTTAAGAGGTTTGCCCTTTGTAAGCTCGATACTGCTTAAAATCTTCAATTCCATAGGCACAAACTGGGAGCGCATAGGTAACCTTCGCTATGCCGTAACCTATAAGCCTAACGGCTCGGTTATTGAAAACACCTTATCCTCCGACGCGGTGGCGGAAATTTCCGAAGAATGGTCAAGAGCAATGAGCTCCACCGACGGGGTTAAGGATTTTGTGGCGGTGGGAGATGTGGATATCAAGGTTATCGGTGCGGATAATCAGATTCTCGATTCCGAAATACCTGTTCGTCAGCTTCTCGAACAGATAATTGCAAAGCTGGGTATTCCGCCCTTTATGCTTGGTCTTTCCTGGTCTACCACCGAGAGAATGTCGCAGCAGCAGGCGGATATTTTAACCAGCGAGCTGGAAAGCTACCGAAGTCTTATAACCCCCATTCTTCGCCGTATATGCTCTTGGCAATTGAGGGCGCAGGGCTATGCCTGTGACTTCAAAATCAAGTGGGACGACATCAATCTTCAGGACGAGATTGACGGAGCAAAGGCAGAGCTTTTGAGGGCTCAGGCCAACAGCAAAAACACTACGCAATAAAGAAAGGATTTGATTGTTTGCAAAAGGGATTTTTAGGCGAAATTTCCGCCTCAGAGGAAGACCTTGCACTTATCAACAGGTTTTCTAAGAAAAAATTGACTGCCGATGAGGTTTATATATTTTCCGTTGTTCTTTGCGACAACGATATAGACCGTGATTTCGAGCAGTTCACACCCGAAACCTTAAAGAAGTTTGAAACGCTTTTTGTTGGGAAAACGGGTATTTTTGACCATTCTATGAAGGGCCGCGACCAGATTGCCCGTACCTTTAGCTGTAGCTTAGAAGAAACGGGTGAATTAAACTCTATCGGCGAGCCCTATATAAGGCTGACCGCCAAGGCATATATGCCCCGCACACCTGAAACCGAAGAGTTAATCAACAGGCTTGAGGCCGGAATTTTGAAAGAGGTTAGTGTGGGTTGCTCTGTTGCCAAGGAAATATGCTCCATTTGCGGTGCCGACCGCAGACGGGATTTCTGCGGTCATAAAAAAGGTGAGTTTTACGGTGAAGGATTGAAAAAATTGCAATGCCATTCCAAGCTGCAAGACCCAACCGACGCCTATGAATGGTCCTTTGTGGCGGTACCGTCACAAAGACGTGCAGGTGTTATCAAAGCATTTAGCCCCCAAGAGGAAGGAGTGGAAAACTTGAACGTCAAGGATATTATTAAAAGTCTCGGTGAAAGCGAAATTACCCTGTCAAGCGCAGAGGCGCAGGCATTAAAAACTGAATTTGAGGGTATGCAGGCTGTTATGAAAAGCTATATCCACGAGTTGAGATGCCGTGTTGTTAAAAATTGCGGAGAGGCTCTTCCCGAACTATCGGGAGAGATGCTGGATTCAATTTTAAAGGTGTTGTCACCTGAACAGCTGAAGGCGTTTGGTAAGGCTTTGGAAAAAAAGCAGCCCTTAGCCCCTCAAACCGCTTGCGGTGAAACCCGTGAGCAATCAGAAAACAAAGAATTTGTTATTTAAGAAAGGATGTTAATTTATGGTAAGCAACAAAGGCTTTAACGAAGGTATTATTACTCTTTACGCAGGCGACGACATTACTGTTGGCGCGCCTGTAATCATCAGTGAAAACGACACCTGCAGCACCGCCGCCGACGGCGATAGCTTTGTGGGTGTAATTATCAACAAGCGCAGTGGTATCGGCTCTGTTCAGATTATGGGATTTGTAAAGGTTCCCTACAGCGGAACCGCTCCTGAGCTTGGCATAACAGAGGTTGCGGCAAACGGTGAGGGCGGTATCAAAGCCCAGGCAGGCGGACGAATCGTTACCGTTCTTAATGTGGATACCGATAATTCTACTGCAGAAATCTTAATTTAGGAGGAATTTATAATGAGTTACGAAAATCTTAAGCTTGAAAAGGGTATGTATGCCGTACCCAACAAAACCTTTACACAGGTGCTCAGCGATTTAGACCCCGATGCCAACTACAAGGGCTCCGCTCTTGAGGGCTTAGACGCCTTTGGCAGACAGTTAAAAAGATTTGATATTAAAGTAAACGGCGCAGGCTCTGACCCTGTACAGAAGTTTTTCCAGACTTCAGATTCCGCCGCACTTTTCCCTGAGTATGTAAGCCGTGCGGTTCGTCAGGGCATTGAAGAGGCAGACTGTCTTGGTGATATTGTAGCCACCGTTACAAAAATCGACAGCCTCGACTACCGCAGCATCACCTCTGTTCCCACCGAAGAGGAAAAGGAGCTTAAGGATGTGGCTGAGGGCGCCGTAATCCCCAAAACAAACATCCACACCAACGAAAATCTGGTTAAACTCCACAAGCGCGGCAGAATGCTTGTTGCTTCTTATGAAGCTCTCCGCTTCCAGCGTCTTGATCTTTTCACCGTAACCTTAAAGCAGATTGGTGCATACATAGCCCGTCAGCAAATGAAGGACGCTGTTCGCACCCTTACTGAGGGCGACGGCAACAACAATGCCGCTGAGGTTATAAAGGCTATGGAAAGCGGAGTCCTTAGCTACGGCGATTTGCTCAATCTCTATAACAAGCTTGACCCCCACACCCTTAATACCATTATTGCCACACCCGATATGATGGTGAAGCTTCTTTCTATGGAAGAATTCAAGAACCCTCTTTCCGGCATCAACTTTCAGGGTACAGGCTCTGTTGGTACACCCCTTGGTGCTAAGTTTATTCGCTCTAAGGCTTTAGACGAGGGTACAATTATCGGTCTTGATAAGAGCTGTGCTCTTGAAATGGTGGTTGCAGGCGACATCTCGGTTGATTACGACAAGCTTATCGACCGTCAGTTAGAAAGAGCCGCCATTACCTCTACCTCTGGCTTTGCAAAAATCTTTACAGATGCCTCAAAGGTTCTTTCTGTTAACTAATTTTATTACAGTCGGTGCCCCTCACGGGGCACTGCATTTGAATTTTTTTGAAAGCGAGGAGAGTTTTTATGGAAAATAAGCCTTTAACAAACACCTTGGAGTGGTTCAGGGAGTTGTCCCGCGTTACCGATGCGGATATATGCCTTAAATACTGCCTGCCCGCCGTAAATTCTCTGCAATCCCGTGTGAGAAACAACCAAATTGTTGTGGATAACATACCTGAGCTTTATTTTGCCGCCGCAGTGCTGGCATATTATAGATTTTCTATAACCGACGAGTTCGCCCGTTACTCCACCTTCAAGGCAGGAGATATAAGGATGAATATGGAGCCTGAAAAGTTTAGAGCTACCATATCCGAGCTTTTGAAGGTTGCTCTTTCGGATGCTTCGCCCTATCTTAAAACGGGCATACGATTTAAAAGCATAAACAATTACTAAGAGGTGGCATAATGGAGAATTTACACGAAAAAGTAGGTATGTTTTTAAGACTTTGCGGAAGTGAATTTACCGTGACCACCAAGGGCAAAACAATCGTCTCCCACGCGGTTATTCAGCCACTGCGATATAAAAACAAGCTTTATGTTGAGTTTCAGCCCTCCGAAGTGGGAAGAACAGACGACGGCTGTTATCTATATTTAGGTGCCGCCGATACGGTGTTTGCCACTGATGACCGATTGGAATTCAGCTCCAAAAAATTTGTGGTGGAAAGATTCGAGCCTGTGTATCTTTTTGGAAAGCCTATTTACAATTGGGCGGTGCTTCGCCCCTGCGTTACAAGCGAGGTGTAAAAAATGTTCAATAGTATTACAGCCGTTACAAAGTATCTGATAAATTACTTTAAATCCAACTGTAAAGGTATAAAAACCATTGAATTATTCCCCGTTGCCCTAACCGAGTTCCCGATAGAACAGCCCACAGTTTCGGTGGGACTTCAATCGGCGGAGATTAAATACGGTGAGGGAATTTTCGAGGGTGTGGATACCGATGGCAACAGCTATTACGGTGTTACCGCCGCCTGCACCTACGCCCTTAAAATCTGCGTTTCAAAATCTCTTTCAAGCTTGGACTGTTACAGCGCCTTTGATAAAATCGCCGATGCCTGCCTTAATATAACCAAGCTTAACATTATAAAGGTGCACTTGGGGGAAATAACCTACGACAGAACTATGGGTGCACTTGTGTTACAAGCAGGGGTAACCCTTACTGCACAGCTTGAAACAGTGGTTTAAGCGAGGTGAAATAAATGGATTTTTCCAAACATGAGGATAAATTTGCGGTTAAGGTAAACGGGATTGCTGTTGGTCATATAACCAACTATTCTGTAACAAAGCATATATATACCGATACCACCATACCGCCTTATGTGGTTACTATTCGCCGCCGCGTGGCGCCCTCTCCCGACCGTGAGATGCTTGATTTCTATTCAACCGTTGAATTTAAGGTGGAAATTTTCCGCGCAGGAATAAAAACCACCTTTTTAAAATGTCAAACCCTAGAGGTGCTAGAGGAAATCGGCGAGGACAGACTGATTTATCAAACTGTAACCTTCCATTCCTTTACCCGCGGCATTACCACAGAATAAAAAATCCCGCACAGCAAACTCACTGTGCGGGATTTACATTTCATCTATCATTGGACTCACCGTTTCGTTTCATTTTGAATCAAACTTAAATCTGTAAATCATTTTATCACAACATTTCGTTGGAATTTATCTATTCTAAAAAGCCGAATCAAACTTGTGATTTTTTATTGATTCAATCGGTTAAAAAGTCCTTGGTACATTGGAATCACCTTTTCAAGCTTTATAGTTTTAAATCAAACTTAACTTAAATTTTGGGACTCACCTATTTCTTATAAATTTTGTTTTAAGTTCAGGCTAAACTGTTCTTTGGACTCACCCCTTTGCGTTTATTTTTGGTTATTCACAGGTGGTTCTTTCTGCATTGGTCTGAACTCCTTTCTTTTTCTGTTTTCATTATATGCAGTTTTTCCCCATATGTCTATTCGCATTTTGCACGAAATTTAAGCCAAAATTTCTACTACCACCTTTGGGCGGATATGTGATATAATAAAAATGTTGGCGGTCCTAATGTCGCAAATTTAATTTTCGTATTGGCGAGTATTTTAACAAAGCAAAGGCGGGAAAAGGTGACGAGAGAAACCGCAATGTGTCCAACTCTCGTTACCCTATCTAAAAACTAAAGCAACCGAATTTTCTTCGGTTGCTTTTTGATTTTTATAGCCTATCACTTTACACCGTGACTTTTCTTCACATTATCCCAATATGCCTTGAAATTCTGTTCGTTTTTATTGTCGCCGTATTCATAATATTTCACACCCTGCATAGTTTCGGGCAGATAATTTTGCTTTACATAGTGGTCGGGGTAAATATGAGGATAAAGGTAGTGCTGACCCTTAATGATAGCATCCTCGCCGTCGAAATGCTTATTTTGCAAATTGCGGGGTACAGGACCCGTTCTGCCTGCAGCTACATCACTCATCGCCGCGTTGATAGCATCGTGTCCCGAATTGGATTTCGGGCAGGTGGCAACCAATATTACAGCATCTGCCAAAGGTAGCCTTGCTTCGGGCAGTCCCACCATATTAGCTATATCAACAGCCGCTTTAACAATGGGCAAAATCTGCGGGTAGGCAAGACCTACATCCTCCGCCGCGCACACCATCAGCCTACGGCAGGCTGAGGGTAAATCTCCCGCCTCCAAAAGCCTTGCCAGATAGTGCAAAGCCGCGTCGGGGTCTGAGCCGCGCATTGATTTCTGATATGCTGAAACAATATCGTAATGGTCGTCGCCCTCCCGGTCGTACCGCATAGCGCTACGCTGTGAAAGCTCTTCGGCAGTATCCAGAGATACCTCTGCCACACCGTCCTTTATTTTGGTGGCAAGCGCGCACAACTCCACCGCGTTTATAGCCTTTCTTACATCACCGCCACAGCCCTCAACAATTCTTAAGGCAACCTCTTCGGAAAGCTTTATCTCGGCACCGATTTCTTCCCCCAAAAGCTTTGCCGCACGGTGTACTGCCGGCACAATCTCTTTAGGCTCAACCTGTTTAAACTCGAAAACAGTGGATCGGCTTAAAATTGCATTGTAAACATAAAAATATGGGTTTTCGGTGGTAGAGGCAATAAGCGTTATTGCGCCTGATTCGATATATTCAAGCAATATCTGCTGCTGCTTTTTATTAAAATACTGTATTTCGTCCAGGTAAAGGAGTATTCCGCTTATACCTGCCATTGTGCCGATTTCGGCAACTACATCCTTTATATCCGATGTGGAGGCGGTGGTGCAGTTTAATTTATGAAGCCGCATACCGCTTTTTTCGGCAATAATACGTGCCACTGTGGTTTTGCCTACACCTGAGGGACCATAAAATATCATATTGGGAATTCTTCCGCTGTCGATTATGGAGCGAAGCGCTCTGCCCTCTGTCAGCAGATGGCTCTGACCCACAATTTCTTCTATTGCCTTTGGGCGCACCTTATCGGCAAGTGGTGTTGACATTTTTCGGCACATCCTTTCACTGATTTAGCAATACTCCGCTACATATTTTATCAAAATATCGAAATAAAATCAATAGCGGGTTGCAGACAGGCGCCCTTTATACCCGAAAACTCTGATTTTCACTTTAAATCTGCTTAAGCAAAGGCGGAAATCCTCTCCTTTAAAATTCTGCGACCCAAAATGAGAAGAATTTTGAGTAATTTTTGGTGCGAAGGAATTTGTAAGGCTGGCGCCTACAAACGACGACAAGCCAAAAAGTGCCGAAATTATGCTTATTTTGGGCAGGTTCGGATTGTTCGTGTTTGCTTATGCAATCTAATTTCTCACCTAGCAAACTGAATTTATCTTTTTGTATTTTACGCCTTGTATACCGACGCAATTTACAATTTTCTGTTTTTGTGTGAAAATTATTCACAAATTGCACAATATTCTTATTGCTAATTTGTTAGAAACATAGAAAATACAGGCAAAGAAGAAATAAATTGTGAAAATAATTGACATTGACAATAATTTTCACTACAATAGGTATTGTGGTTTTGACAATATTTTTCACAATATGTTGTTTTTTTGGTGATTTCGATATTTCTTATTTGAGGTGAGGCGGATTGCTGTATAAACTATGTAGTGCTCAGATTTTAACCCCCGACGACGATAGCGCTGTTGCCTACGGTGTTGTGGTTATAGAAAACGAAACTATTATCTACAAAAATCCCGATATATCCTTTAATCCCCAAGAGATGCTACACCATATAGAGCTTTGGAACGAGCTTCAGCCATCCTTCACCCACCTTAAAGATTTAATTGAAGATATTATCAATGGCTAACAAAACTAAACAAAAATTAAAGGGCAAAACAAACGGACAGTTCTTAATGCTGAACTGTCCATTCTTTTTTTGCTGTTTTAAATTCTTCGGGTGGTTTCTACACCACTTGTTCACTAAAGTGATTGTATTAAATAATACTTTTGCGTTTTTAGTCCAATTAATCGGACTTTACTAGCGCCGAGTAGATATCACTCTTTTTGAAGCCGGTTTCCTTTGAGGCGGTTTTTGCAGCCATTGTTGCGGGCATACCACCGCTAACTAAATTACGGGCGTACTCCACCGCATCCTCCAAAGTAAAGGTAGGTGCTGCTTCGGGCTTTGCACCCTCTACGATAAGCACATATTCTCCCTTAGGAGGAGTAGCGATAAAGCTGTTATATGCCTCTTCAAGGGTGGTGCGCCAAGCCTGCTCGTGAAGCTTGGTAATCTCCTTAACCAATGAAATATTGCGGTTGCCGAAATATGCAAGCATATCCCTGAGGGTAGCGGTTAGCTTATGGGGTGCTTCGTAAAACACCATTGTACGCTGTTCGTTTTTTAAAGCCTCAAGGTGGGCGCGGCGATTGGTCTTTGCGGTGGTCAAAAAGCCCTCAAAGCAAAATCTGCTAACGGTTAGTCCACTCATAGCAAGGGCTGTTGCCATGGCGGTAGGGCCGGGAACAGATTCTATTTTTACACCCTTTTCGTGGCAAAGGCGAACTAGATCCTCGCCGGGGTCGGAAATAGCGGGCATACCTGCATCTGTTACAATAGCACAGCTTTCTCCCTCAAGAATTCTGCCAATTATGTATTCTCCCCGTTCTCTTAAATTGTGTTCATGGTAGCTTACCATCGGGGTGTGGATGCCGAAATGATTAAGCAGTTTTATTGTGACCCTTGTGTCCTCAGCGGCAATAAAATCCACCTTTTGCAGAGTTTCAACAGCGCGGGGTGAAAAATCCCCAAGGTTGCCAATAGGTGTTCCCACAACATATAATATCCCCATCGTTTTCACCCTTCCTTTAAATTTCATTTCAACAGAATAAACTAATATACCTTTGTACACACTTGCCACCCACAAAGGTCTTTCGCAACTTATGTTAAATAGAAAGCAACACGCGCTGTCCATTTAATTGTACATATGTCAAATAAATCCATCTTTATATTCGCCGTAAATTTCCAGCATTTCGCGAGAGTTAGGCTCGCCGTTATCTCCCTCTATATACAAAGGTGGCATAATTTTCATATTAGCCTTTCCATCGCGCCTGCCCTCTACAAGCACAAGCCAAGGCTCGCTGTTTCTTCGCTGATGAACCGTGCGCAAGGTTTTTGGCTCGATTCTGTTTTTTCGCATTGCTGCAAATATATCTGCAAGTCTTTCGGGTCGGTGGCAAATGCAAAGCCTTCCGTGACTTCTGAGTAGTCGCATTGCGGCATAGCAAACATCATCCAGAGTGCACTCCGCCTCGTGGCGGGCAATATAGCGGGCGTCGTTGGGATTGGTAATTCCCGCCCCTGCCTTTTTATAAGGCGGATTGCAAATGACAACATCCATTTCGCTAAGCGGCACGCTCTTTTTTAGCTCGTCCATATCT
>JAZNRT010000003.1:0-11277 GCA_045590875.1 Acutalibacteraceae bacterium | reverse complement strand
AAGTTCTTTTTCACATATCAGTTCTGAAAAACCTATTACCATAAGAAACTCAGATAATTCTTTGATATCTGCATTATTTTGAGAAACTGTTACAGAGGAATAGAATTTTGAAATAATGGCGGTTTCTTCTCCCAATTCATTTGTTTGTGCCCAAAAGCTGCAATAGTTAGTATTAAAGCCGTAGCTCAAGGCTAAGGACTTTATTTTTACAGCGCAAATATCACTAAACTTATAAAAGAAATTGGCATTAGTTATCAGCTTTATCATTTAAACTTTTCCCTCTGCCATTTTACAAAGCATTGTTTCGGCAAGCCTTCTGGCAGATAAAATATCCGCTATATCACAAACACCTGATGGAGAGTGGATATATCTGCAAGGAACAGAAATTGCTAAGGTTTTTACACCGCCGCGAGAAAGATGAATGGCTCCTGCGTTGTTGCCACCGCTTGGTAGGGCTTTTACCTGACAAGGTATATTACACTCCTCAGCCGTCTTCAGTGCAGAGTGAAACAACTCCTTATTATAAAGTGTTGCACCGTCCATATACGAAACAGCTGCACCTAACCCCAACCGACAAACCTGTTTGTCCTGCGGTACTCCCGCTATATCAGCAGCCGTTGTGGCTTCTAAAGTTATTGCATATTCAGGGGCTACAGTATATGTTGCAGTTTTCGCTCCGCGAAGACCAACCTCCTCCTGAACTGTAAAGGTTGCATAGTAATCAAATTCATCAAAATTGTTTAGAATGTCCAGAAGTATTGCACAGCCGACTCTGTCGTCTAAAGCCTTTGACATTATCTTCCCATCGGGAAGCTTTTCAAAGGGTGTATTAAAAACAGCAACATCACCCGCGCCAACAAGACTATTAGCCACCTTTGCGTTACCTGCACCAATATCTATATAAAGGTCTTCTATTTCAGGAATTTCACTTTTTTCATCATTAGACATCATATGAACAGGCTTAGAGCAAACAACACCAACAACTTCGTTTTGAATAAGCACTTGACGAGAAATTATAACAGAGGGATCAATTCCACCAATTGTTGAAAATCTAAGAAGTCCATCGGCAATAATTGAATTTATAATAAGCCCTACCTCGTCCATATGTGCATCCAGCATAACTCGATGCATGGATTTCTGTTTTCCTAATTTATGGACAATAAGATTCCCCAAAGAATCTATTTTCCATTCACAGTCGTTAGGCAAATGGGAAATCAAATATTTCGCAACCGCATTTTCAGAGCCGGAGGGTGCGTTAATTTCACATAATTCTTTAATTACGTTAAGCATTTTCTTTACCCCCACCCAAAATATAATTTGCAATAATTTCTGCACACCCTTCGATATCATTAAGGTTAACAACCTCTGTAGGTGTGTGCATATTTCTGATTGGTATTGAAATAAGTGCGGTGGGAATTCCACCCTTAGTGAGAGTAATTACATCTGCATTAGTGGAAGTTTTTCCCCCCATTATTTCATATTGAAACCGAATAGAACTATTTTTTCCAGAAATCTTTAATCCGTCGGTTATTTTTTTGGAAAGCACGGGTGAAATGCCTATCAGCGGTCCCAACCCCAGGGTACCCGTTTTATAGAGTGGTATATTAGGAGTGTCGCCAAAAGTTGTATCTACCACTATAGCTTCATCAGGTGCAATATTATACGCAGAGGTAACTGCACCCCGTAGCCCAAGCTCTTCATCACGGCTGAAGGAAAAAACAACATTTATAGGCAACTGTTTTTTGTAAAGAAGTTCAGCAACCCTTAAAAGTGTAACAACCGACGCGCGGTTATCCATAGCTTTACCACTGAAAAAGTTGTTTGCCATAGGCATTGCAGAAACAGAATAGGTTACAATAGATCCAACAGGCACTAACTCTTTTGTTTTTTCTCCCAAGCTGCAGTCTATATACATTTCATCACAGGGCTTTACCCTTTCATTTTTTTTGCTTAAGTGAGGCGGCACACTGCAGAATGTACCCTGTATTTTTTCTTTTCCGAACACTGTTACTCGCTGAGCAGGTAATATACGGTCGTCAATTCCGCCCATTTTTGAAACGCGTATAAAACCGTCTTTTGTAACATCTGAAACTGTAAATGCCACTTCATCTATGTGGGCATCCAAAAGAATTTTTTTGCTACTTTCAGCACTGTGGATTTCTCCTATTGTTTGCCCATCGGGAAGCCTTGAAACCTCGGCGTATTTTGATAGAATTTCTGCGGCGATATTTGTCGCTTCATCAATTTCTCCAACGCTTGTGGCGTTGGAGAGTCTTGTTAATACTTCAATTTTATTCAAAGTGAATACTCCTATACAAGTTTATTTACAAGCTCTTTATAATGCTTACCGCGTTCTGCAAAATTAGGGTACGCATCAAAACTGGCACAAGCAGGACTTAGAGAAACAATGTCTCCCTCCTCCGCATTTTCATAAGCAAGCTTAACGGATTGCTGCATAGAATCTGAATGCAAGATTTTGATTGAACCATCATAGCTGCTATGATTTTTAACTGCATTTTCAATTTTTTCGGCAGTTGGACCCGAAAGTATAAGAGTTTTTACCTTTTCATTTATATAGGGGGCTAACGGCTCAAAAGGAATGTGTTTATCATAGCCGCCAGCTAATAAAATAATTTTTTGGTTAAAAGCTTTGAGTCCCGCAATAGTTCTTGTAGGACTTGAGGCAATTGAATCGTTAAAGAAACGTATACCGTTAAGTGTCCTTACGGGCTCAATTCTATGCTCAACACCTGTGAATTCTCTGGCAACCTTGCGAATACTGTCAGCACCCGCATAGCCCCAAACTGCTGAGATTGCAGATAGATAATTTTCAACATTGTGGTCACCCATAAGAGCGATTTCATCGCGATTCATAATAGGCGCAACCATTCTGCGGTATGCCATATAAATAGTTCCGTCATCACTTAGCCACGCACCGTTAGAAACGGGGGTTTTCATACTAAAATGCATATACTGTCCGCGCACCTCTTTAGAAAAACTGTGAGTGATGTCGTTATCATCATTCAGTACAGTTCTGGAAAATGCATTTTGATGCAGAAGAATGTTCTTCTTAGCGTTTATATATTCATCCATATCCTTATGAACATCAAGGTGATTTGGGGCAACGTTGGTAACTACGGCAACATCAGGGCTTTTACGCATTGAAATAAGCTGGAAGGAAGAAAGCTCAACCACAACATAATCCTCAGGTCGGATTTTTTCAATAAGGGGAAGAAGCGGTCTTCCAATATTACCGCCAACATGAACAGTTTTTCCCTCTGCCTCAAGCATTTTCGCAATAAGAGTTGTGGTGGTGGTTTTACCATCTGAACCTGTAACGGCAAAAATTGTGGCAGGACAAACCTCAAAAAATACTTCCATTTCTGAGGTAACTGCTATTCCGTTTTCACGAGCCTTTACGAGCTCAGAAAGATAATAATTCATACCTGGAGTTCTGAAAATTATATCAACTTCAAGATTTTTTAAATAGCCTTCACCCAATCTTAGCTGTGCACCTTTTGCCTCTAATTCATCGGCAAGTGCTCCCAGCTGTTCGCGGCTTCTGCGGTCGCAAGCATAAACACGCGCTCCGCCCTCTAAAAAATTTTCGATTAGTGGGGTATTGCTTACCCCTATTCCGCACACCGCTATCCTTTTACCATTTATTTTGCTGAAGAACTGTTTGTAATCCATTTTGGAACCCCCAAGCTTTACTAGGATATTTTAGCTATATAAATATATTATACCTAGATTCATCCAAAAATCAATATTATTGAATGTTTAATTGAATATTTTTAGCAAAATAAAAAAATACACTTGACAATTATCGAATATTGGAATATAATATCACTTGTTCGGTATGCTGCTATGGCTCAGGTGGTAGAGCACGTCCTTGGTAAGGACGAGGTCACCAGTTCGAATCTGGTTAGCAGCTCCAAAAAACAAAGGACTTCGTAAGAAGTCCTTTGTTTTTTGTGTTTGTGTCCGCAAGGACACAACATCGTTTTGCGGTGAAACCGCAAACATCATTTGACCTTTAGGTCAACATCATTCCGCTTGCGGACACAAAACGAAGTTTTGACTTCGTCAAAAACGATGTGATGCTCCGCATCAACGATGTTACACCTTGCGGTGTAAACGATGTTGCGCTTCGCGCAAACTTATGGTATAATTTATACCATAAGAGAGGTGATAGCAATGAAGGAAGATAAACTTTCTGATTTATCTATGCAATTATCTGTTGATGTTTTGAAACTGACAAAGGAATTAATAGCAAAACACGAAACTGTCATATCAAATCAGATTGGCAGAAGTGCAACAAGTGTTTGTGCAAATATTGCGGAAAGTAAATATGGTCATAGCCGTGCTGATTTCATTGCTAAACTTGAAATTGCACTTAAAGAAGCCAATGAAACAGGCAAATGGCTTGAGATGCTTTATAAAACTGATTATATAGATGAAGATGCTTACAAATCTATTAATAAAACTTGTTCAACGATTAGAATTTTACTGATTGCTTCAATTAGAACAGCTAAAAGTAAGTTGAATAAATAATCAAGGTGGTGTTGTGATGAAAAAACTTATATCAGTTTTAATGTGTGTATTAATTGTACTTTCTTTTGCTGCTTGTAGCGGTATGTCAATATCAAACAGTAAGTATAATGAAATATCAAACTATGTTTTAGATAATATTGATAACCTTTCAACAGAAAAAGAAATTGAGTTTTTTGATTATGAAGCCACAGGTTTGAGTATTGGTGGAGTTTATTATGGGTATTATTACACCGATAATAATGAAGCGCTTGTTCCTGATTTTTATTCGGGTGATAATTTGGGTGAAAGATATGAAGACAATGGAGGAACATATTTCGGAAAACCAAATAATGGTACTGATTGGTGTTTCGTAAAAGAAATCACACATAATTGGTATTATTACGAATTGCATTGGGGATAAAAATTAATAACGACGGTTCTAAAATGCGATGTACCTCCAAAAGCACTTCAATATTGAAGTGCTTTTTTTGTTAATATTTATTCATTTTGTTGATTTTTCAATTAGGGTGTTGTAATATAATATTAAACAATTCGTAGAGGAAGGTGTGCAGTTGTATAAAAGATTTTTGATAATTTTGATTGTTTGCGGCTGCTTTATTTTCACCTCTTGCAAAAGTGAAAATGTTTTTAGAGATTACACTGCAACAGAAAGCTACAACTCTAGTGTAACAATTATAGATTTAACAAATACGGCTTCGATTATCACAACAAAATACGATGCACGGTTAATCAATTACATCCCCACCATTACTGCCGGTGGTTACTCTTCAATAACTCTTAAACTAGAACCTGAAACAAACTATTCCATTGAGGTTGAATATGCATCCGGAATCAGTAAGGCTAAAACCTTGTCTCCCAAAACCAGCAGGAAAAACGGATATGTTTCTTGGGAGTGGCAGGTTGGAGGAAGAGTTGCGGCGGGTGAATATCCTGTGAGAATTTATAAAGGTAATGAGCTTGTGTTTGAAACACGACTTATTGTTGAATAGAGAGGGGTTTATTTTATGTTAGATTTTACCTATCACGCTCCAACAAAGGTGCATTTTGGGAAGGAAAAACACAAACATATTGGCGAAATAATTGAAGGCTACGGCTTTAAAAAGATAATGTTAATGTATGGCAAGGGCAGTATTAAGAAAAGCGGTTTGTACAATGAAATTTCAGAGGCATTAAATAATTCTGAAATCTGCTTTGTAGAGATGGGTGGTGTTGACCCTAATCCAAACCTGAATTTTGTTCGTAATGCTGTAAAAATCGCTAAAGCCGAAAAGGTAGAAATGATACTTGCAGTTGGTGGCGGCAGTGTAATTGATGCTGCCAAATTCACAGCGGCAGGCGCTCATTATAACGGCGATGTTTGGGATTTTCCAACTAGGAAAGCCACACCCGAAAATGCCTTACCAATAGGCTGTGTTCTAACCATAGCAGCAGCGGGAAGTGAAATGAGCTCATCTGCAGTTATTACCAATCAAGAGCTTAATTTAAAAAGAGGTTTTAACAGTGAGTTTAACCGCTGCCTTTTTGCGATATGCAATCCGGAACTTACCTACACTGTAAGTTCTTATCAGACCTCTTGCGGTATTGTGGATATTATGGCGCACACTATGGAGCGTTATTTTACTCTTTGCGAGCCTACAGACCTTACCGACAGAATTGCCGAAAGCATATTAAAAGCGGTAATTGATGCAGGCAAGGTGCTTATAAATGACCCAAAAAACTATGAAGCACGCGCAACTGTAATGTGGGCTTCGAGCCTTTCGCATAATGACCTTACAGGCTGTGGCAGAGAAAATTTTTTGGCGGTGCATCAGCTTGAGCATGCGCTTAGCGGCGAGTATGAAAGCATCGCTCACGGTGCTGGGCTTGCGGTGCTCTTCCCTGCTTGGGGCAGATATGTTTATAAAGCCAACACATCGCGATTTGCACAATTTGCCCGTCGTGTATGGGATATAGAAGAGTCGAATGATGAAAAAGCCGCCATTTCGGGAATAGAGGCTATGACAGATTATTTTAAAACACTTAATATGCCCACAACCTTGCGTGAATTTGGCATTAAAAAAGACGATATAGACCGCCTTTGTGAGCTTTGTACCTTCGGCAACATGCGAACAATCAAAAGCTATATTGAAATGAATTACAAAGTTATTAGAGAAATATTCGAGAGCTGTTATTAAAACTAAAAGGAGTGCGATTGCACTCCTTTTTAAATTATTTTTACACCTATTGTATCAACATCTAAAGGTAAAACACACCAATCATTTTTGCATTCTTTTTTTATTCTTTCATTAAGCTTATCCTTAAAGCCACTGTCGGTAGAAACACACATTAGTGTGGGACCTGCGCCACTTAAATAGAAAGCGGTGACACCTAATTCTCCTGCGATTTTTTCAACTGTCTCATATTCAGCAATAAGATTTTTTCTGTATGGTTGATGAATTTTATCACCCAAAGATACCTTTAATATATCCTCTTCTCCCGTTTCAAATGCCTTTAGAGCAACGGCTACACGAGAAATATTAAAAACCGCATCGTTTCTATGCACTGTATCAGGCAAAACCGAACGGGCTTTTGCGGTGCTTAATTTAAAATCGGGAATAACCGCAACAAAATTCCACTTGCTGTGAATATTATATTTCACTGTATGTGATATGCCGCTCTCTAAAAAAGATGCAGCAAGACCGCCCAAAACCGCAGGGGCGATATTGTCGGGGTGCCCTTCAATTTCTGTGCAAATATCTATAATTTCACTGCTTGTGAGATTCCCGCCATAAAGCAAGTTTGCCGCCATAACTCCCGCCACAATAAGCGCAGCGCTGGAGCCAAGACCGCGTGACATTGGAATTTCGGCATTGATGGTGGCTTTAATGCCGCTAAACGGCACATTCATATATTCCAACGCCTTTTTATATGCCACAATTGTTAGGTTATCGGGAGTTCTGAATTCCTTAGGACAACCGTCAATTATTATTCCGCATTGTTGTTTTTCAAAGGTCACAGTGTTATAAAGCGAGAGCGCACAACCAACGCAATCGAACCCCGGACCCATATTCGCGGTTGTTGCCGGAACGCGGAGTGTTACTTTTTCCAAGACTTTTCCTTTACCTTTCCAATAACGAAATCAAGCATATCATCAACCTCGATAACGTCTTTATGTAAAACTTCAAGCTTATCAAGACCATTGAGTCCGCGCGGTACAGGAACACCTGTCACCTTATTGAGATTATCCATAACGGCGAATTCATCCTCTGATGTTTCAATACCGATTGCTTCACTTACCGATGTTGCGAACTTATATGGGGATGCTGTGGAAAGAATGATTGTTGGGTTGGTGTTACCTGTTTCATCTTTGAATTGCTCCGCGACATTATAAGCAACTGCTGTGTGGGTATCGCAGAGATAATTAAAGGTCTCATACACTTTACCTATGGTGATTGAGGTCTGCTCATCGTTACAGCAGCCCGCCCAGAATTCATTGTCTAAAGCCGATTTTATAGCGCTGCTTACAGTGTATTCACCCTTGGTTTTCAGTTCCTCCATAAGCCCTGCTACTTCATGTGAATTACATCCGCTCATTAGATATAACAATCTTTCAAGATTGCTTGAAACGAGTATATCCATTGAAGGTGAAATGGTTTTGTGGAACTCGCGATTGCGATTATATGTACCTGTTCTGATAAAGTCTGTTAAAACATCATTAGCGTTAGATGCACATACAAGTTTATCTACGGGCAAACCCATACATTTTGCAAAATATCCTGCCAGTATATCACCAAAATTACCTGTGGGAACAACAAAATTAACCTTGTCCCCTGCCTTGATTTCGCCGTTCTCTACCAAATCTGCATAGGATTTGAAATAATAAACGATTTGTGGCGCTAATCTGCCTATGTTAATGGAGTTGGCACTTGAAAGCACTGCATTTGTACCATCTAAAAGATTTTTATCTTGACATTCGGCAAAAATCTTTTTAACGCCTGTTTGTGCATCGTCAAAATTACCGCGAACAGCACATACACAAACATTGTTGCCCACCTGTGTAACCATCTGTGCCTTTTGAATTTTGCTTACCCCCTCATCGGGATAGAAAACTATTATCTTAGTTCCTACTACATCGTGGAAGCCCTCAAGAGCCGCTTTACCGGTATCACCGCTTGTCGCTGTTAAAATAACGATATCTTCAGGACTGTTATTCTTTTTACGTGAAGCTATAATCAATTGAGGAAGCATAGAAAGTGCAACGTCTTTAAACGCACTTGTGGGACCTCGGAATAATTCAAGTATATATCTATTACCAACTTTAACGGTGGGGGTTAAATCTTCGGTTTCAAATTTGCCTGTATAGGCTTTTTTCACCAATTCCTTCATTTCTTCACGAGAAAAATCGGTAAAAAGAGAAGAAAGCACATATTCGGCAATTTCGAGAGTGCTCATAGATAATGTTTTTTTCCATTCAAAATTGAGCTCGTTAAAGCTGTTTAACATATAAAGTCCACCGTCAGGTGCAATTCCCCTTAGTATTGCAGCAGAGGCAGAAATCTGTTCTTCATTATTTCTTGTGCTTTGGTATAACATATATGTCTCCATTTCCGGCAAAACAATGCCAATAATCTCTTGCAATATTCGTAAGTATATGATATAATATTCCATTATAAAATTCAAGTGTTATTTCTCGTTTGGATTTTATTTTTGCAAAATTTATAATGCTTTTCTAATTTTTTAGCATTAAAGGGATGAGGAAATTTAAAATGAATGTGGCGATTTTAGGCTTTGGCACGGTAGGATACGGCGTTTATGAACTTACACAAAAGTTAGACTCTGTAAATGTTAAATACGTATTAGACCTTGTTCATCACGACGATATATCCGCCAAAAGTGTTACGGATATAAATGAAATTTTAAAGGACACCTCGGTTAATACTGTGATCGAGCTTATTGGCGGCGAACATCCTGCCTACGAATTCATTAAGCAGTCACTGCAATCCGGAAAAAATGTTATTACCGCAAACAAACTTGTTATTTCCAAATATTACGAAGAGTTAACTACGCTTGCCGTAAATCAAAAGGTTGCTTTAAGATATACTGCAGCCGTTGGTGGCGGTATCCCTTGGCTTACTAATCTTGAAAGAACTGCCCGAATAAGTAAGATACATAAAATAAGCGGTATCTTTAACGGCACAACCAACTATATATTGGATGCTATGCATATCAACGGCACTGCCTTTGATGATGCTCTCAAAACTGCACAAAAGTTAGGCTTCGCCGAAGCCAACTCAAGCTCCGATATTGACGGGCTTGATACTCAACGCAAAATTGCCATCTCTGCAAATATCGCATTTGGCGTTATAGTTGACCCTCAGGATGTTGATGTAATCGGAATAAGCAAAGTCTCAGCTAAAGTTATAAATGATTGTGAAGCACACGGTTATATTTGCAAGTTAATTGCCACTACTGTTAATAAAGACGGAAACATTTCTGCCTATGTTGAGCCAACATTTGTTAAAAATAACTCTGACTTTGCCAACATTCCCCAGAATTACAACCTTATTGTTTATGATGCTGAAAATGTTGGTCACGGAAGTTATATGGGCTTCGGTGCGGGGCGCTACCCCACTGCCTATACCGTTACCGGTGACTGCCTTGATGTGGCAAACGGTCTCAAAAAAACATATAATGATACGATGAATTCTGTTAAGGTTAACAACCATACCGTCTCACACAGCTATTATGTTTCTACCTGCAATGCCGATTTGCTTTCAGATATCAAAATTAAAGAAGCCTGGAACGATGGATTTATAACCGAGGAATTATCGGTTAAAGAAATGCATTCATTTTACAAATCTCTATTAGAAAATGATGAAAATGCATTTATTGCAGGAATTTATTAAGGAGATAGTTATTTATGTTTAAAGTACTTAAATTTGGCGGATCCTCAATGGCAGATGCCAATCAGTATAAAAAGGTAAAAAGTATTGTCGATGCAGAGTCAAGCCGTCGTGTTGTTATAGTTTCCGCTGCGGGAAAGCGTTTCAGCGGCGACAGCAAAATTACCGACCTACTATATCTTTGCTACGCTCACCTTCAATACGGTGTTAGTTGCGACAGCATTTTTGATATGATTGCCGAAAGATATATAGAAATTAGAAACAATTTAGGTCTTTCAATCGATATTGAAGCTGATTTAGCTGCTATAAGAAAGAAGATTGCTTCGGGAATTTCTCAGGACGAATTAGTGTCTCGCGGTGAATATCTTTCTGCTCGTCTTTTAGCGGATTATCTTGGATTTAAGTTTGTTGATGCTGTTGAGTGGCTTACCTTTAAATTTGACGGCACAATTGACCTTGAAAAATCCTATTCAAAACTGCAGAACATTCCTTATGAGAAAGGTATTGTTATCCCTGGCTTCTATGGAATTATGCCTAATGCCAATGTTAAAGTTATGACACGCGGTGGTTCTGATATTACAGGTGCTCTTGCGGCTGCAGCTTTACATGCAGATGTATATGAAAACTGGACTGACGTTTCTGGTGTTCTTATGGCAGATCCAAGAATTGTTGAAAATCCCAAGCCGATAAAGCACATAACCTATGATGAGCTTCGCGAGCTTTCCTATATGGGTGCTCAGGTTCTTCACGAAGGCACAATTTTTCCTGTTAAAAAAGCAAATATTCCTCTTAACATTCGTAACACTAACGACCCCGAAAACAATGGTACGATTATTGTAGA
>JAZNRT010000002.1:0-22147 GCA_045590875.1 Acutalibacteraceae bacterium | reverse complement strand
TGGCGATAGTATGAAATTGAATGATGAAATTAAAATTTTTTGTGAAAATATTAGACATTTAAGGTTAAGCAAACACGAACAATCCGAACCTGCCCAAAATAAGCATAATTTCGGCACTTTTTGGCTTGTCGTCATTTGTAGGCGCCAGCCTTACAAATTCCTTCGCACCCAAAATCGCTCAAAATTCTTCTCATTTTGGGTCGTAGAATTTTAAAGGAGAGGATTTTTGCCTGTGCGAGGCATAAAACGCAGCCAATACTTTTCGTATTGGCGAGTATTTTAACAAAGCAAAGGCGGAAAGCCTCCCTTTAAAATCGGGTTCGGATTATTTGTGTTTGCTTAGGGTAACGGGAGCTGAACACATTGCGGTTTATCTCGTCGCCTTTTCCCGTCTTTCTTGCGCTTATTCTTGTAAGGCGAAAGTATTACAAGTGATGAGGCAAGACAAGGTGAAAAAATTATTGATTTTAAGGCGTAACGGGTTTGATTCTCGTTACCCTAAGGAGCAAAAAATGGACGAACAGTATAAATCAGTAGTCAATTTGTTGCCTAAAGCTATAAGTAATATTTTATTATCTGTTGATGTTAAAATTTCTCAAATAACTACCGAAATAAGATTGCGGGCGGGCAAGCCATTAGCTTTAACCACCGATTCAGGGATTTTGTACCTAGAAGAAGTAGGATATAGTCTTATTCCAACTCAGCGAAGCAGGTTTATTGCAGAGGACGAGCTAAAAGATGCATTTTTGCGACTATGCAATAATTCTGTATACAGTCATGAGCAGGAATTAAAACAAGGTTATTTAACCTTGTGTGGCGGCCATAGAGCGGGAATTTGCGGACATATAGTTACTAAACCTAACGGTGAATACTGGATTACCGATGTATCGTCTATCAATATTCGAATAGCTAGGGAAGTAAAGGGTGTAGCTGAATCGGTGTATGGAAAAACTCTATACGGTAAGGGGCTGCTTATTTGCGGGCCACCTCACAGCGGAAAGACAACCTATCTGCGCGATTATTTAAGAATCTCATCTGATCGCGGTGAAAGGGTAGCTATTGTTGATTGTCGCGGAGAAATTGCAGCGGTAAGAAACAGTATATGCGGATTAGATGTTGGAGTGAACACCGATGTTATAACAGGAGGTGCTAAAGCCGATGGCATAGAAAAAGCCCTTCGAGTATTAACCCCTGATATTATTGCCTTCGATGAAATAGGAAGCAAGGAAGAGTTGGAAAAAATATCCGATTGTTTTAATTCAGGAGTACGGGTTGTAACAACAATTCATTGCAGCAACAGTGCCGAGCTTTTGGAACGGAATAGATATTTACCAATTTTAAACACAGGTATGTTTACTCATTTAATTTTTCTGGATTTGTTTCACAAGGTTACGGTTTTAGAGGAGTGTGAATTGTTTGCTGAAAATAATCGGCATGATACTTATAATAACATCGTTTTCGGGGCTGGGTCTGACCCTTTCTCACACTCTTTGTAATCGAGTAGAAGTTTTGAGAGAACTTCAAAAAGCGGTTGAGGAAGCCAAAGACTCTATAAGTTATTCAAGGCTTGAGTCAAAAAGAATAATTGAAAATATTAAAAATAAACATACTCGTATTTTTGAGCGTGAGATAAACCGAGAGGATAAAAAAATATTAGATAACTTTTTATCTCAGCTCGGTTCAACAGATACAGCATCTCAGCTTCAATTTTGCAACAGTACATTAAACGATATAAAAAGGAATCTTGCCGATGCCCTTAAGGATAAAAATGAAAAATCAAAGTTATATGCCACCCTTGGTATTTGTGCAGGTATTTCGGTTTCAATTTTAATTTTTTAGAGCGGTGAAAGATATGGATGTAGATTTTATTTTTAAGGTAGCTGCAATAGGAATCATAGTAGCAATACTTCATCAGCTGCTTGTAAGGTCGGGTAGGGAAGAACAGGCAATGCTTACAAGTCTTGCAGGGTTAATAGTTGTTATGCTGATGATTGTTAGTAAAATAGGCTCACTTTTTGAAACTATTAAATCTACCTTTAATTTGTAGTATATGTCGGTGTATGGAATAATAGCACTTGCGGTGGTGTGTTGTATAGTTGTTGTTATGTTACAACAATACAAACCTGAATTTGCGCTTATAATCACTATTGCTGCCGGATGCATTATATTAGCCTCAATAATAACAAGATTCGGTGCAGTTTTGGGAGAACTTAGGACCATTGCCGAAAATTCAGGCATTAAATCGGAATACATAGAAATTATGCTAAAGGGTTTAGGAATTTGTTATTTAACTCAGTTTTCTTGTGATATATGTAATGATTTTGGACAAACCTCGTTGGCATCTAAAATTGAACTTTGCGGCAAAGTAACACTGGCGGCACTAAGCGTTCCATTGATTTTATCGTTAATAGATATAATTACGAATTTGGTATAAATACTATGAAAAAATTTTGGACTTTAATTTTACTTTTTTTTATTTTTGCCACAGGATTAGATGCAAAAGCGCAAACGGCGGATGATATATATAATAATGCGTATAAAAACAGTGAGCTTTCAAGCCTTTCGGAGATAATAAGCAAGGAAACAGCTGAAATAATTGCTGAACTGGGTATAGACCTTTCAAACTATGACACTTTTCTGAATTTAGATGCCGACTCATTTTTAGATGTAATAATAAATTTCATCAAAAGTGGTCTAACCGAACCGCTAACAGCATTCTCTACGGCGCTTTGTATTATCCTTATTTTTTCGACAATCGGCGGTATGTGGTCATCTCCGCTTGAAATGAGCACAACCTATAGTTATATATCTTTGTTATCACTTTCAACAATTGTTTTAATTCCTTTGATAACTGCCGTTAATAACACAATTACAGTAATAAAATCTATTTGCGCATTTATGCTTGCATTTATACCTATTTATGGCGGATTGCTGATAAGCACTGGAAATATTTCATCAGGTTTATTATATCAGTCGGTAATGTTGGGAATTTGCGAGTTTATTACACAGGTGGTTGGTTTTTTTATCGCCCCCATTATTAGCATATATATGTGCATAGGTATGTCGTCAGCGGTATCGGGTGTAGAAGGGGCGCATAAGCTGGCATTAGCGGTTAAATCTGTTGCCAACTGGGTTCTAGGCTTTATTATGACACTTTTTACAGGCTTCTTAAGTATTCAAAGTGTTGTTGGTAAATCTGCCGATAATCTTACTTTAAAAACCACTCGTTTTTTTGTTGGGAGCGCAGTGCCGGTGGTAGGTGGATATCTCAGTGAAGCATTAACTACTGTAACTGCAGGCATTGGAATACTACGTTCATCGGCTATGGCGTGGTGTGTGTTGGTTTTGGCTATTATGGTAGTTCCTACAATTATTCAGCTATATCTGTGGAGAATTTCATTAAGCTTGCTTTCGGGTATAAGCTCAATGTTTTCAATATCCGAAGCGTCAAGACTTTTCGAGATATGTACAGTTGCGTTGGGATTCCTTGTGGCAGTGGTGCTTTCGATTTCGGTAATGTTTATACTATCATTGGTGATTATAAAGGTAGGTACATAAAATTTATGACAGCAATAAAATCAACCATTCTAGGTATATGTATTTCGTTAATACTAACAGGCTTTTTTTTAAAGCTACTTCCAAAAGGCAAAATGTCAAAAAATATGCGCAATATCTTGAGTTTACTTATGCTACTCATAATAATTTCACCCCTTAGCCGTAGTTACGCTATAGATTGGGATAGTTTTAAATTCGACTATGAAAACAGTGCCTCTTTTTCTGAAACAGAATATAAAAACAGAGTGGTGGAAAACCTCATGATTCTAATGCAAAAAGATATTGAAAAATATCTAAAAGAGAAAAAATTAGGCTATTATTCGGTTGTTATAAATACAGATAGTAATAATGAAATATCCGGAGTAACCGTTAAGATAAAAAGCGGATATGACCCAACCGAGGTCGAAAGGCTTGTTACCAAGGAATTCGATTTGCCGTGCATAGTGAACATAGGAAATTGAGGTATTATTAAGATATGGATTTTAAAAAGCTTTTAAAGAATAATAGGCTGATTCACGGCGCAATAATTTTAGGCGCTATAGGAATTCTTCTAATTTTTCTTTCTGATTTTATAGGCTCTGCAAATACAGATAATATAACAGAAACTGAGGGAACAGTTAACGACGAGCTGTATTGCAAGGATTTGGAAGAAGATGCCAAAAAGCTTATAAAAAGCATCACAGGTGACGAAAATGTTGAGGTTGTTATAACCCTTCAAAGCGGAACGGAATATGTTTATGCAACTGATAAAAATGTAAATACCGATACTAAAGAAAACATTTCGAATAATGAGGTATTAAATAATGAAATAAGTGATAAAACCCAGCTGTCTTACATAATAATTAACACAAGTAACGGTGAGCAGCCCCTGTTGTTATCGGCATTAGCGCCTGAGGTGAGAGGGGTTGCGGTGGTTTGTGACAGCGGAAGTGACAAAGAGATTGCCGAAGCTATTAAAAACTCCCTCTGCACACTGTTAGATATTCGCGAAAATAAAATCAGTGTGGCAGGGCGGAAACTCAAATAAGTACAGTAAAGAGAGGAATAATTATGAAAAAAACAACCATTATCGGAAAAAAACAAATACTTACATTAACTATGGTATTGGCATTAGGTGCCGCAGTGTGGCTTAATGTTAAGTTTTCTACTAATGGAAGTGATTTCGGGAGTACATCCAGCATTTCTGATGCAGAATTAGGAAATGCCAAATATGTTGCAAACACTGCAGTAGTTGAAAACAAAGAAGAGGATTATTTCACTTCGGCTCGTAAGGACAGAGAGGAAACTCGTGAAGAGGAATTGGATATAATAAAGGATACACTTAATTCTACCAAGTCAACCGATTCGGAAAAACAAATGGCTGCAGAATTAACTTCAAAAATAACCAACCGAATGGAGCAGGAAAACTCTATAGAAACACTTATAAAGGCAAAAGGCTTTTCTAATGCAATTGCCATAATAAGTGATGATAGCTGTAGCGTTATAGTTCAAAAAGCTAAAGAACTCAGCGACAATGAAACAGTCCAAATTATCGACATTGTAAGCGGCGCCACAAAAATAAATTTAGAAAATATTAAAATTGTTACCGTAAAATAGTTGTTAATTTTTTAGTTTGTGTTATAATAGAAGAAAATGAACTTATAAATAACACAAACGGAGGTGTCAATTATGAATAAGGATAATTCATACGGTCTCGAAATAAACAATGATGTTGTAGCAAAAATGGCAGCTGTAGCAGTTCTTGAAATTGAAGGTGTTGCAGGGCTTGTTGCAAAAACTACAGAGTTAAAGGAAGTTTTTGCAAAATCCGAAGAAGCACGAGCCATAAAGGTCAACAAGGTAAATGACGTAACCACACTTGATATCTATATATCGGTAAAGGATGGCTGTGAAGTTCGAACTGTTGCTGAGAAAGTACAGACCAATGTTAAATCAAAACTCCAGAATATGACCGGCTCTGCAATTGATAAGGTTAATGTTATTGTTGCCGATGTTGTTTTCGAAGAAAAATAATTAGTTTCACTGCATACCAAGCTGATTGATTTTCGTTTTGGTGTGCGGTGATTTTGTATTCTAATAAATTTTGGACGGTGTAAAATGAAAAAACTTCTAAGCTTTGGTATGATTTTTTCAATAATTATCTCAGTGTTATCCGGCTGCTCTGCAAGGGAAATGTCGAACTCTGAAATAGATAAACTTCTTAAGTCTGCTTTTTCTAAAACTGAAAAATTAGTAAATATCAATGTAATAAATAAGAATGATATTTCATATGAGTTCGGTACAGAAACCTATTCCGTAACTACCGAAATAGGTATAATGGAAGCAAATATAGGCAACAAGGATAAATACGAGATGTCAACCGAGGTAACAAACAAAATTATGGGTGCTGAAACCAGTTACGAAACATATTATAAAGACGGTTTTTTCTACACCTCTCGTTATGGCGGTAAATTCAAAACAAAAACAGATTTAGAAGAGCTAAATAAAGGTTCAACTGTTGAATTGTTTAAGGTAAAGCTTGATGATATGAAAACAGTTACAACAAGAACTGTAAAAGAAACAACCAGTGGTGATGAAGAAGAGCTTCTTTACATCAGTTTCACCTGCAAAAACAAAGTGCTTAAAGAGTATATAGCAGCTGCCTTTAGTGATAACGATACCAATTTCGAATCAGCCTCTATAACCGGTAGCAAAGGCGAATATGTTATAAATAAAGATGGATATATTGTTTCGGAGAGCCTAAATATATCTGCCAATATTCTTATAGATGGTGAAGAAACAGCTTCTATAATTTCATCTAAAACTGTTTACAGTGATATAGGTGAAAGCGTAGACCCTTATGACCCTGAGGATTCTGAATATTCCGAGGTGGCTGAAATTTCTAATGTAATGGCCCTCGATTCTGCTTTAAATAAAACATTGTCGGCTAATAGTATGGATATCTCTATGGAAATGGAAACCGACATTGAACAAGACGAAACTAAAGCAGGCTATAAAAGAAGCTATTCTCGTAAAATGTCTGTAAAAGATGAGGTGTTTGCGCACGAGGAAACACGAACATACACTGACGGGGAAAAATATAGTGACGATATACGTAGCACACAGTATTATACCGACGGTAAGTTTTATACTTCCAGTGAAATGACAGGGCTGAAAATTTGCAGCGATATGGAGTTTAAATCGTTTACTGCTAATATATATAGGAATCCCGTAGATGTTTATTCTACAGGAATGATGAAGAGTATTGAGAAAAGTGAAGAAGATAACAACACCGTTTACACCTTCGAGTTTAACCCATCATCAGATGAAGGAATATACTTCTTGCAAATGCTTTTCACCCCATACGACCGTTTTGATGGAGACCTTGAAACAGCCGAAGTAGTAACAGATTCTTTTGTAGGCAAGGTTTATGTTAACGATAATGGCGAATTCTATAAAATTTCAATGGAATGTGATTTGGATTTAAAATTCGAACAGGGCGACACAGCGGTTAGCTGTACACAAACAATTAAAGTAAACAGCATAAATAGAGAAGAAATAAACATTAAATTCCCCGAATTTAAGGACTATGAAGAATGGGATGAGGCAGATTTAATAAGTGCCTTTACTTCGTAGCGGTTGTAACAAAATACGCATTGTTTAGGAGGGTAGGAAATGTCGGCAGAAAAGGTAACTAAATTGGCTAAAGATTATCGTTTAGATGTTTTAAGAGTAATTGCTATGGTAATGGTTGTATTTGTTCATGTGGCAAACTACTATTGCAGAGCATACCCTGATATAACTAGCGCTTCATATCTTGGGGCGGTTATATATAATGCCATCAGCCGAGTTAGCGTTCCTGTTTTCTTTATGATAAGCGGTATGCTATTGCTTAGAAAGCCTGTGGATTTGAAGAAAAATGCAAAGCGTATAAAAGGTAAGATAATATATTTAGTTATCGTAACTGCAGTATATCTTGTTTGGGATATTCTGTATATGAAAAAGGCAAATATAAATTTCTGGGGGTTGGTGTCCAATCCTGAAAGAAAATTACTATGGTTTATGTACGCAATTATCGCAATTTATATTGCATTGCCGTTTTTGCGCCGAATGGTGGAAAATATGAGCGCAAAAGAAGATTTGCTTTTTGTTATTCTATGGGCTTCACTTAACGGCGGAGTTCATCTGTTAAGATGTATAATTAAATTCAATGTTGTTTATCCCATTCCCATTATAAACGGAACCTATTATTTGGGATATTTTATAATTGGCTATTTAATCTGGAAATATGCTGCTCAAATCAAGGAATTACTTCTTTTGAAAAACAATAAAATTATAGCCACTTCGGTTTGCATTTTATCCTTTGCTGTTACAATTCTTATAACCTATATTACCTCGTTAAATACAGGGTCATATTTTCAGTATTTTTTTCAATACAAATCGCTATTTATGATTATCTCTTCAGTTTCGTTTTTTGTGCTTGTGTATTTCGGGTGCAAAAATAAGGAAAATAAAATTATAGCTAAACTGGCATCAAACTCTTTTGAGGTATATCTATTTCACGGAATAGCTCTTGATTTTTTTATGCATACAATCCCCTTTAAATATATTAACGGCTTTTTGGGTGTGCCTTTACTCGCAGTTTTGGTTTTGACCATAACTTTTCTTGGAATCTGCCTTGTAAAACGTATTGTATTCTTGATTAAAGCGAGAAGCCATGCAACTTAATATACAAAAAATTCAATAAGTATGTACTAAAATTTGTATTACTAAATCGGCGTTATATATATTGACAATATTCGCGCAGTATGGTATTATATTCTAAGATTAAAAATCTTTAAGTTTAGTGCTGTGACACTGACAAGATTTATATATAAGATAATGCATATCGCCGTATTGTATTCTATAGGTGTGTGTGTTTGTATAGAAATCTTTGTGCAGTGCTCAGAGAAAGGAGCTCCCGCATGAACATTAAATTTACTAACGCACAAGTTTACAATAGCGGTTCTTTTATTAGCAAGGAGTTTTCTTTAAATAATATTTCCATTTCCCAAGGCATTAGTGCCCGTGTCCCTAATGATAACAACCTTGTTTTAGGTGATGAAGTATTTATATTTCCGGCTTTTTGTGATGTTCACGTACATCTTAGAGAGCCGGGATTTTTTTATAAAGAAACCATAAAGTCCGGCACTCTTGCGGCAGCTCACGGTGGATATACCGATGTATTTTCAATGCCAAATCTCAACCCCGTTCCCGATAGCATTGAAAATTTGAATCAGCAGCTCCGTATTATCGAGCGAGATGCGGTTATAAGTGTTCATCCTTTTGGAGCAATAACTGTTGGTGAGCAGGGCGAAAAATTAGCAGATTTAAAAGCCTTAGCGCCTTATTGCGGTGGCTTTAGTGACGACGGTAGGGGGGTACAAAACCCCGATCTTATGCGAACAGCAATGGAAAAAGCCAAAGAGCTTGATAAAATAATAGTAGCCCACTGTGAAGATAATTCATTACTCTTTGGTGGTTATATTCATAAAGGTGAATATGCCCAGCGCCACGGTCATAAAGGCATTTGTTCAGAAAGCGAATGGAAACCGATTGAACGTGATTTAAAGCTTGCTGCTGAAATTGGCTGTCGTTATCACGTATGTCATATTTCCACAAAGGAAAGCGTGGAAATAATCAGGAAGGCAAAAGCCGAGGGTGTTAAGGTGACCTGTGAAACGAGTCCACACTACCTTGTTTTGGACGATGGTGATTTGTGCGAAGATGCGCGTTTTAAAATGAATCCCCCTTTACGTTCGAAGGAAGATAGATTAGCCCTTATTGAAGGCATAAAAGACGGCACAATAGATTGCATAGCTACCGACCATGCTCCTCACTCTGCTGAAGAAAAATCCAGAGGTCTTGAAAAAAGTCTTATGGGTGTTGTGGGTCTTGAAACGGCTTTCCCCGTGCTTTACACCAACCTTGTTAAAACGGGAATCATAACATTGCAGAAGCTGGTTGAGCTTATGTCAATAAATCCGCGCAAGATTTTTGGACTTCCCCAAACTGAGGATATATGTGTTTATAATATAAACAGTTGTTATACCGTAAATCCCGATAGCTTTTTATCTATGGGAAAAAGCTCACCTTTTACCGGCAACACGGTTTATGGAGAAAACATATTAACAGTTCATAACGGCAGCGCTGTGTGGATAAAATAAATGTATTATATATGTGATTAACATTAGGAGGATATAAAAATGGCAAAAAGAACAGACATTAAAAAGATTTTGATTATTGGTTCAGGCCCAATCGTAATCGGTCAGGCTGCTGAATTTGACTATGCAGGCACGCAGGCTTGCTTGGCACTTAAAGAAGAGGGTTATGAGGTTATCCTTTGTAACTCTAACCCCGCCACAATTATGACCGATACCATCGTTGCCGATAAAGTGTATATGGAGCCTCTTACATTAGAATATGTTGCAAAAATTCTCCGTTATGAAAGACCCGACGCAATAATCCCCGGTATCGGTGGTCAAACCGGTCTTAACCTTGCTATGCAGTTAGAGGAAAAGGGAATACTGAAGGAGTGCAATGTTGAACTTCTCGGTACAAGCAGTGAAAGTATTGAACGCGCTGAAGACAGAGAAATGTTTAAAGAACTTTGTCAGTCCATAGGCGAGCCAACAATTCCTTCAGAAATTACTTATAGCATTGAAGAAGCAAAGCAAGCGGCAGAAAAAATCGGCTATCCTGTGGTTCTTCGTCCTGCGTTTACCTTAGGCGGTACAGGTGGCGGATTTGCTAACAATGAGGAAGAACTTGTAGAGGTAGGTCTTAACGCCTTCAAGCTTTCTCCCGTTCATCAGGTGCTTATTGAAAAAAGTGTTAAAGGATACAAGGAAATCGAATTTGAGGTAATGCGCGATACTAATGATACCGCCATTACCATTTGCGGTATGGAAAATATCGACCCTGTTGGTGTTCATACTGGTGACTCAATTGTTGTGGCACCTATTATGACCCTTAATGACCACGACCTTAAAATGCTTAATGATAGCGCAATCAAGCTTATTCGCAACCTAAAAATTGAGGGTGGCTGTAATGTTCAGTTTGCCCTTAATCCTAATTCAAGCGAATACTATCTTATCGAAGTAAATCCACGTGTTTCCCGTTCATCTGCACTAGCCTCAAAGGCCAGTGGTTATCCTATTGCTAAGGTTACAGCAAAAATTGCTGTAGGTATGGCACTGGAAGATATTGCTATAGCCAATACCACTGCCGCATTTGAACCCAGACTTGACTATGTGATAGCAAAGCTTCCTCGTTTTCCCTTTGACAAATTTGTAACTGCATCTAATATTCTTGGAACGCAAATGAAAGCAACAGGAGAGGTTATGGGCATAGGCTCAAACTTAGAAGAATGCTTGCTTAAATCCGTGCGCTCTTTGGAAACAGGCGTATGCCATTTCCATATGCCTAAATTCGATAATATGAGCGAAGAAGATATGCTCAATTATATTACAGAATTCAAAGACGATAATATTTTCTGTGTTGCAGAGCTAATTCGTCGCGGTGTAAGTATTGAAAAGCTTCACGAAATCACAATGATAACCGAATATTTCTTAGAGTCGGTTAAGAGAATTGTTGATATGGAAAACAAGCTTTCCAAAAGCAGTGGCGACTTGGAAGTTCTAAAAGCCGCTAAAAAGATGGGCTTTGGCGATGAGTTTATTGCAAAGCTTTGGAATATGAATGAAATAGAAGTATTCAATCTTCGCAAGCAAAACGGAATATTCCCTGTATATAAAATGGTTGATACCTGTCATACAAACGCATATATTCCGTATTTCTATTCCTCTTATACTGATGAAAACACTTCAATTCTCACTAATAAAAAGAAGATTTTAGTTCTCGGCGCAGGTCCAATACGTATAGGTCAGGGTGTTGAGTTTGACTATTCTACCGTTCACGCTGTAACAACCATTAAAAAATCAGGCTACGAGGCGATTATTGTTAACAATAACCCAGAAACCGTTTCCACCGACTATACAACAGCAGATAAACTCTATTTCGAACCTCTTACCCCCGAAGATGTTATGAACATTATTGAGTTTGAAAAACCCGATGGTGTTATTGCCTCTCTTGGCGGTCAAACTGCGATTAACCTTGCAGAGCCGTTACGTCAGCGCGGTGTTAAAATAATCGGTACCGATTGTGACGCTATCGAAAAAGCAGAAAATCGCGATAGCTTTGAAAAGCTACTTTTAGAGCTTGATATTCCTCAGCCAAAGGGTCATGCCGTTACAAAAATTGAAGACGGTGTAAATGCAGCGGCTGAAATAGGTTATCCTGTACTTGTTCGCCCTAGCTTTGTGTTGGGCGGTAGGGCAATGCAAATTGTTGCCAACGAAGAACAGCTACGTACTTATTTGAAAACGGCGGTTGAAATTGACGAGGACAAGCCTGTTTTAGTTGATAAATATATTCAGGGCAAAGAGGTAGAAATCGATGCCATTTGCGATGGCAGAGATGTATTTGTGCCCGGTATTATGGAGCTTGTAGAGCGTACAGGTGTCCATTCCGGTGACTCTATCAGCGTTTATCCTACCTTTAGCATTTCTGATAAGGTTAAGGGTACAATTCTGCAATATGCAAAGAAGTTAGGTATTGGTATCGGAATTATAGGTCTTTACAATATCCAGTTTATTGTAGACGAAAACGACGAAGTATTCATTATTGAGGTTAACCCACGTTCATCTCGTACTGTACCTTTCCTTTCAAAAGCAACAGGCTATAGCCTTGCGGATATAGCTACAGAGGTGATTTTGGGTAAGAGCCTTAAAGAGTTAGGAATATTTGATATATATCCAAAAGAGAAAGACCGTTGGTATGTAAAAGCACCGGTGTTCTCATTTAATAAAATTCGCGGACTTGACGCGTATCTTTCACCTGAAATGAAGTCCACCGGCGAGGCCATCGGTTATGATGACAAACTAAACCGCGCTTTATATAAGGCTTTGCAGGCCTCCGGTATGCACCTGCAGAATTACGGTACTGTTTTCGCAACAATTGCCGATAAAGATAAAGAAGAGGCATTACCGCTTATCCGTAGGTTCTACAATCTTGGTTTTAATATTGAGGCGACAAAGGGCACTGCTGAATTTTTGAAAAAGAATGGCATACGCACCCATGTTCGAGAAAAACTCAGCAGCGGAAGTGAGGAAATTCCTGAGGCTATCCGTCAGGGGCATATTGCTTATGTTATAAATACAAGGGATGTAGGTTCCACCGGTCAGGAAAGCGATGGTGCAAAATTGCGTCAGTGTGCAACCGAAAATAATGTAACCATCTTCACAGCGCTTGACACTGTTAAGGTGCTCTTGGATGTTTTGGACGAAACTACCCTTACAATTTCTACTATTGATGCTTAAAACGGAGGCAGACAAATGACAAGCGGTATTTATAAAATATCCGAAAATGTAAAAATTGCACCGAATGTTTATAAAATGGTGCTGCGGGGAGATACTTCAGGTATCACTGCGCCCGGTCAGTTTATTAACATTAAGATTGATGGCTTTTATCTTCGCAGGCCTATATCTATTTGTGATTTCGACGAAGTCAGCATCACAATTATTTATAAGGTTGTGGGTGACGGAACAGAAAAAATGGCAGAGCTCACCATTGACGAAGAGTTAGATGTGCTTGTGGGACTTGGCAACGGCTTTAACCCCGAAAAGTCAGGGGAGAATCCTGTTCTTATCGGCGGCGGCGTTGGTATTCCTCCGATGTTTAAACTCTGCCGTGATTTAATTGCTATTCGTAAAAAGGTAACTGTTATACTTGGATTTAATAAGCGCGAGGAAATTTTTTATGAAGAACAATTTAAGGCTTTAGGCGCCGATGTGTATGTTACAACTGTCGATGGTAGCTACGGCACCAAGGGCTTTGTAACAGATGTGCTTAAAAGCATAAACTACAGTTATTTTTACACCTGTGGACCATTGCCCATGCTTAAAGCAATAGACGGTGTTGCGGTAACTAGCGGTGAACTGAGCTTTGAAGAACGTATGGGATGCGGTTTTGGTGCCTGTATGGGTTGTTCTTGCAAAACAAAATACGGCAATAAACGTATTTGTAAAGACGGCCCTGTGCTTTTGAGGGAGGAGATAATATGGTAGATTTGAAGGTAGATTTAAGCGGAATTACTTTGGACAACCCCATTATCCCCGCATCAGGTACCTTTGGCTTTGGTTATGAGTTTGTCGAGCTTTACGATATAAATTGTCTTGGCACATTTTCCTTTAAAGGAACCACGCGTGACCCCCGTTTTGGAAATCCCACGCCGAGAATTGCCGAATGCACATCTGGTATGATAAATGCCGTAGGTCTTCAGAACCCAGGTGTTGAAAAGGTGATTTCCCAAGAGTTGCCAAAGCTAAAAAAAGTATTCAATAAAAAGGTAATGGCTAATATCAGTGGGTTTTCAATTGAAGATTACGCCTACACCTGCGAAAAGCTTGATAAGGAAGATATTGTTGGTTGGTTAGAGGTTAATGTTTCTTGCCCCAATGTTCACGGCGGCGGTATGAGCTTTGGTACATCACCCGAAGCGGCGGCTGAGGTCACAAAAGCGGTAAAGGCAGTTACAACAAAGCCCGTATATATTAAACTTTCGCCAAACGTTACCGACATTGTAAGCATTGCCAAGGCCTGTGAAGAAGCGGGGGCAGACGGCATTAGTCTTATTAACACTATGCTCGGAATGAGAATTGATTTAAAGACCAAGAAACCTGTTATAGCCAATAAAATGGGCGGTTTCTCAGGCCCTGCAATTAAACCCGTTGCAGTAAGAATGGTATATCAGGTTTATGAGGCGGTTAATATTCCTATTATTGGGTTAGGCGGAGTGGCAACTGCTGAAGATGTTATTGAATTTATGTTGGCGGGTGCAACCGCTGTGCAGGTAGGCGCAGAAAATCTTGTTAACCCATTTGCCTGCCGAGATATTATAAATAATCTGCCTGCTGTTATGGAAAAATACGGCATCAGTAGTTTAAATGAAATTATAGGAGGAGCACACTGATTATGGGTAAGGATGTAATTATTGCTTGCGACTTTTCAAGCAAAGAGGATGTTATGAACTTTCTCGATAAGTTCACAGATGTAAAGCCCTTTGTTAAAATAGGAATGGAGCTTTACTATGCAGAGGGTCCACAAATCGTTAAGGAGATAAAAGATAGAGGTCATAAAATTTTCTTAGATTTAAAGCTTCACGATATTCCAAACACCGTAAAAAAATCTATGTCTGTATTATCGCGTCTTAATGTGGATATGACAAATCTCCATGCTTCCGGCACTATTGCTATGATGGAGGCGGCTATTGAGGGTCTTACCCGTTCCGATGGCACAAGACCTATGCTTATAGCGGTAACTCAGCTTACATCAACAAGTGAAGAAAGAATGAAAAACGATCTTCTTATAAATGAGCCTATCGACAAGGTTGTTATGCATTATGCGCACAATGCTAAGCTTGCAGGGCTTGATGGTGTAGTTTGCTCACCCTTAGAAGCAGGCAAGGTGCACGATACCTGCGGTAATGATTTTGTAACCGTTACACCGGGTGTTCGTTTTGCGGATGGAGAAATTGGCGATCAGGTGCGTGTTATGACACCTGCCGAAGCCAAGAAAATAGGCAGTGATTATATAGTGGTAGGCAGACCAATTACTGCAGCAGAGGACCCTGTAGCCGCATATAAAAGATGCGTAGCTGAATTTGTTGGATAAAAAAGGAGATAGTTATGGAAAGCTATAAAAGAGAATTTATTAAGTTTTTAGAGGATGCAGGTGTTTTAAAGTTTGGTGATTTTACCGCTAAGAGTGGCAGAAAAATACCTTATTTTATAAACGCTGGTGATATAAAAACAGGTGAACAAATTCAAAAATTAGGCGAATTTTATGCGAAGGCTTATTTTGAAAAGGTAGGCAATCGCAAAACTGTTCTTTATGGTCCTGCCTATAAAGGAATTCCCATTGCCGTGTCTGTAGCAGTGGCTCTTGCAAAAAATGGATTAGACGTACCCTTCTTCTTTAACCGCAAAGAGGAAAAAGATCATGGAGAAGGCGGTGTGTTTGTAGGCTATAAACCTGCAGAGGGTGAAGAAATAGTTATTGTTGAAGATGTTATAACCGCAGGTACTGCAATTCGCGAGAGTATGGCTATTCTTTCCTCCTTAAAGGGAACCAAGGTAGCCGCAACATTTGTTATGGTAGACCGTAAGGAGAAGGGTAAAACTGACAAATCCGCTATGGCTGAGGTAGGCGAAGAATACGGCTTCCCGGTATATTCTGTTGTTGATGTTTACGATATTATAGAATATTTAGAAGAAGACGAAGACAATCGCGAGAACGTTGAAAGAATTAAGAATTATTTAAGCATTAACGGCGCCAAAGATTAACCAACATACACATAAAAGAAAGGAGCTTTGAAAAAATGAGAAGTCTTATAGATATTCAAGAGCTTTCTTTAAAAGAGTTAGATGAAATTATATCAATTGCAGATGATATTGTGGCAAATCCCCAAAAATACAGTGAAATTTGCCGAGGAAAAAAGATGGCAACACTTTTTTACGAGCCTTCCACAAGAACTAGGCTTAGTTTTGAAGCGGCTATGTATGAGCTCGGGGGAAACTGTCTTGGATTTTCCGAGGCACAAAGCTCATCCGCATCTAAGGGCGAAAGCATAGCAGACACCGCCAAGGTAATATCTTCATATGCAGATATTATGGCAATCCGCCACCCGAAAGAGGGCGCACCAATGGTAGCGGCTATGAATTCTACCATACCTGTAATAAACGCAGGTGACGGCGGACACAACCATCCAACTCAAACACTTACAGATTTATATACAATCTATCGCGAAAAGGGTGGTTTTTCTAACCTAACAGTTGGACTTTGCGGAGACCTTAAATTCGGCAGAACGGTACATTCACTTATTTCTGCACTTTCAAGGTATAACGGAATAAAGTTTGTTTTAATTTCACCTCTTGAGCTTAAAATACCAAGTTACATTAAGGATATTATTGAAGAACATAATATTGAGGTTGTAGAAACAACCGATTTGGAGTCGGTTTTGCCTCATCTTGATATTCTTTATATGACACGCGTTCAAAGGGAAAGATTTTTTAACGAAGAGGAATACCTTCGTCTGAAGGATAGCTATATCTTAACTGCTGATAAATTAAAGTCTGCAAAAAAAGACCTTGCAATACTTCATCCGCTGCCTAGGGTCAATGAAATCAGCGTAGAAATCGACAATGACCCGCGCGCTTGCTATTTCCGTCAGGTGTTAAACGGAAAGCATATACGTATGGCTCTTATTTTAAAGCTATTGGAGTTGGTGTAAAATGAATATAGATTCAATTAAAAACGGCATAGTGATAGACCATATAACTGCAGGCAAAAGTATGCAGATATATAAGCTTTTAGGTTTAAATAAAGCAACCTGTTCTGTTGCCCTGATAAAGAATGTTAACAGTAAAAAAATGGGCAAAAAGGATATCATTAAGATTGATGCAGATTTGGATATTAGCTTTGATGTTTTGGGATATGTAGACCCATATGCTACCGTAAATATAATAAAAAACGGCATATTAGTTGAAAAAAGAAGTCTGTCGGTTCCCGAAAAGCTTACTAATGTCATTTTTTGCAAGAATCCTAGATGTATCACTACAACTGAGCAGGAGCTTGCACATATATTCAAGCTCACCGATAAAGAAAAAAAGGTTTACCGTTGCATTTATTGTGAAGCACGTGCTAAATAATGAATTTAATGATGCACAAAAAATCAGCACCCGCAAAAAGCGGGTGCCTTTTTGTTATGCTCGGTATAGTGCATAAAAGGGGATTAGCAGCAGCAATTGTTATCGCAGCCGCAACCACAGTTGTTACCGTTACCGATACCACAGCCGCCACCACAGCAGCAGAGTAAAATGAGGATAATGATTATCCACAGGCAGCAACCGCCGCCAAATCCGTTGTTGTTACACATTATGTTTTCCTCCTTTCCTGCCTTCAAAATCATTCTATGTAAAGATACGAAAAGTGTTACTGAAAAAATTTAATTTATGAAATGTTAAATAATTTTGAATATTTAAAATTACTATTGACTTTAACTGACCTTGTGATATAATAAAGTCAAAGTCAGTTAAAGTCAAACATAAAGAGGTGTGGTTGTGAGATTAAGTGATTTAATATCAAAAAAAATATTAGAAATGATAGAAAATTCCGAAGAAAATATTGCGGAAATTCAGCGTAATGAATTTGCCGAGCATATTGGCTGTGTACCAAGTCAGATAAATTATGTACTTTCTTCCCGTTTTACACCGGAACACGGATATATAATAGAAAGTCGTAGAGGTGGCGGTGGATATATACGCATAACCCGTATTCAATTGTCAAATTCTTCGGCAATTATGCATATTATTAACTCTATGGGTTCGGGTGTTGATATATCAACCTCACGTATAATTATTGAAAATTGCTTGCATTCAGGACTTATCAATAAGCAAACTGCAGCACTTATGGAATCAGCTATTTCAAACGGTTCCTTCAGATGCATACCGCCCGAATTTAGAGCAGGCGCACGTGCTTCTATTTTAAAGCAAATGTTTTTATCGCTATTATAGGAGGCAAATATTATGAAATGCGAAAAATGTGGCAGAAATGTTGCTACTACCCATATTCATACCGTTATAAACGGTAAAGTTACCGAAATGCATCTATGCGGATATTGTGCCAAAAATCACGGTATTAACCGTTTTGAACATTTAGGTCTTATGAATTTATTGGCATCAGTGTTTGATGATAAGGAGCTTAACCCACAAGCCGAAAAAAGCACTGAAAGATGTAACACCTGCGGTGCATCCTTTGCAGATATCGCAGGTTGCGGACTTATTGGCTGTGGGGATTGCTACAAATTCTTTTCCAAGCAGCTAAACCCTACCCTAAAGAGAATACACGGCAGCAGTGGACATATTGGCAAAATTCCATCTTCATCTGCGCCGCGTCTCAACACAGTTTCAAGGGTTGAACAACTAAAGAGAAGGCTTAGCGAGGCTATTGAAACCGAGAATTTCGAGCTTGCCGCCACACTTCGCGACAGAATTCGTGAAATAGAGGGAGGAAATGCAAAATGATTAGTTGGTATAACAAATCAGGATATGATACAGATGTTGCTATTTACACTAAAATTACTCTGGCAAGAAACATCAAGGGCTTTCCTTTCCCAAACAGAATGACTGTAGAACAAATAGAAAAAGTAAATGAACTTGTTATATCCGCCATAACCGCAGACGAGGAATTATCCAAAAACTTCGAGATAATAGAAATGGAAAAACTGCCCAATTTTGCCTCTCTTGCACTAGTTGAGCGCGGTTTGGTGTCTTTAAAATTTATTTCTGATAAATCGAATAAAATTTTGATATTGTCCAAAGATGAAACCGTAAGCATTATGCTTTGCGGCGACGACCATATACGCATAAACATAAAATCGGTTGGTATGGATTTAGAGGGAGCATTTATTAAGGCCGAAAGTATAGACGGCGTAGTATGTAGCGCATTACCGATAGCTTTTAGCGATTCACTTGGCTTTTTAACCGAATCTCCAATGGAGCTAGGCACTGCGCTTCGTGCTGAGGTTCTTATGCACCTGCCTTTTATGGAGGATGCTGGGGAAATACGTGGAATCGCTGATTCTGTTTCGAGAATAGGGCTGAATATAAAAGGCATTACCAACACCGACGGATATAACACAGCATCATTATATACACTGTCGAATTTAATAACACTTGGAATAACCGAGCGCGGTGCAATTGAAAATCTTAGTTCCATCGTAAATCAGGTAATATTGAGAGAGAGGGCTGCGCGCAAAGATGCAGACGTAATATCCACTGAAGATTCAATATTTCGCGCATTGGCACTGTTAAAGAGTGCAAGAAGGATAAATCAGGAAGAAGCTTTAGAGCTTCTTTCTAAAGTAAAAGCAGGCATTTCGCTTGACTTAATAAAGGGTGTAGAAAATTATGCACCTTATATGCTAATGGTTGAGTCAGGCGACGGTATGCTTCAGCAAATTTCGGGAGAAATGGTAGAAGAGGATATCGACTACGCACGGGCGGAATTTTTAAGAAAGGCATTAGCAAATACTAATATAAATTGATTTTTTTGAAAGGATTAGTGACACAAAATTATGAAATATAATTTTAACGGCTTCACCGAAAGAGCAAACTTTGCACTTAATTTAGCAATAGATTCAGCGGCACGTATGGGTCACACCTACGTCGGCACAGAGCATCTTCTTTTAGGGCTGTTAAAAGAAAGCAGCGGTGCTGCCGCAGGAATACTGATAGAAAATGGAATAACAGAAGAAAATTTGCAAGGACTTATGCTTACCGAGATTGGTAGAGGAAATAAAACCCTTTTAACTCCCGACCATTTCACACCCCGTGCTAAAAGGGTAATTGAAGCCGCCATAAGGGAAGCGGGTGCCGAACATAAATCCTATGTTGGTACCGAGCATATTTTAATCGGTATTTTAAGCGATAGTGATAATTATGCCACAAGATTTATCGTTGCATTAGGTGGAGATTTGCAAAATATTTTAGCAGATGCAGTAGAAATGTCTTATGGTGATTTAAACAGAAATTCAAAAACCAGTAAAACTGATAAAAAAGGCAAATCCTCTACACCAACCCTTGATAAGTACGGCAGAGATTTAACATCTGAAGCACTTGCAGGTAAGCTTGACCCTGTTATCGGCAGAGCAGAGGAAATAGAAAGGGTAGTTCAGATACTGTGTAGAAGAACGAAAAATAATCCTTGTCTAATTGGTGAGCCGGGTGTTGGTAAAACTGCAATTGCAGAAGGACTTGCGCTAAAAATTTCATCGGGCGATGCACCC
The DNA here is from genome assembly GCA_045590875.1 of Acutalibacteraceae bacterium. Lineage (GTDB taxonomy): Bacteria > Bacillota > Clostridia > Oscillospirales > Acutalibacteraceae > UMGS1532. The sequence goes on along the minus strand of JAZNRT010000002.1, from coordinate 1,668 downwards.
GAAATTTTACGCGGAAAAAAGTTAATTTCATTAGATTTAACAGGTATGGTTGCAGGAACAAAATACCGCGGTGACTTTGAGGAACGCATAAAAACAGCAATTGATGAAGTTAAAAATTCAAAGGATGTAATCTTATTTATTGACGAGGTTCATACAATAATCGGTGCTGGTTCGGCTGAAGGCTCTACTGATGCTGCAAATATATTAAAGCCCTCCTTAGCACGGGGTGACTTTCAGTTGATTGGCGCAACAACACTTGATGAGTACCGCAAAAATATAGAAAAGGATGCAGCATTAGAGCGCCGTTTTCAGCCGGTTATGGTTGGTGAGCCAAGTGAAACCGATGCAGAGCTGATATTAAAAGGGCTCCGTGATAAATATGAAGCACATCATAAGGTAAGAATAACTGACGATGCAATAACTGCGGCAGTAAAGCTGTCATCTCGCTATATTGCCGACAGATATCTTCCCGATAAGGCAATTGATTTGATTGACGAAGCCGCCTCAAGAGTGAGATTGCGAGTTTATACCGCACCAAATGACCTTAAGGATAGGGAAGAGGAAATCAAAAAAATATCTGAAGAAAAGAATGAAGCCATTCGTGCACAACAGTTTGAGCAGGCAGCGGCACTTAGAGATAAGGAAAAGCAGTTGAGAACAGCTTTGGCAGATGCAAAAAAACAATGGGAAGACAAAAATGAACATATTTCAGGCATTGTAAATTCTGAAGAAATAGCTGAAATTGTTTCCGGTTGGACAGGAGTTCCCGTTTCTCAGCTTACAGAAGAGGAAAGCGCAAGACTGCTTAAAATGGAAGATGTTCTTCACGAAAGAATAATTGGTCAAGATGAGGCAGTTAGCGCAGTATCTCGTGCAATCAGGCGGGGAAGAGTGGGGCTTAAGGACCCAAAGCGCCCAATAGGCTCATTTATATTTTTAGGTCCTACGGGCGTTGGTAAAACTGAGCTTTGCAAAGCCTTAGCTGAGGCAATGTTTGGCGACGAATCCGCAATCATTCGCCTTGATATGTCGGAGTATATGGAGCAGCATACCGTTTCTAAAATGATAGGCTCACCTCCTGGTTATGTCGGCTTTGATGAGGGAGGACAGCTTACGGAACGAGTGCGCAGAAAGCCCTATTCGGTTGTTTTGTTTGATGAGATCGAAAAGGCACACCCCGATGTTTTCAACGTGCTTCTTCAAATTTTAGACGATGGTATTTTAACTGATTCTCAAGGTAGAAGGGTGGATTTTAAAAATACCATTGTAATTATGACCTCTAATGTTGGAGCACGTTTTATAACTGAGCACAAGGCAACCTTTGGTTTTGCCGTTGGCTCAGCAGAACGGGACGAAGAAGGTATAAAAAGCGAGGTTTTGTCTGAGCTACGCCGTACCTTTAAACCCGAATTTCTAAACCGTGTTGACGATATAATTGTCTTTAATAAGCTTAATGAAGATGACATTTATAAAATTGCTGAGAATATGTTAGAAACCCTGAAAGCACGTATGGAGGCTTTGGGAATTGCAATTACCTTCGATTCATCAGCAATAAAAGCAATAACGAAAGCAGGCTTCGACGAAATTTACGGAGCAAGACCGTTAAGACGAGCAATTCAAAACAAAATTGAGGATAGATTAAGCGAGCTCATACTTGATGGTACAATT
>JAZNRT010000001.1:0-12772 GCA_045590875.1 Acutalibacteraceae bacterium | reverse complement strand
TTGTTTATTTATTTATATTTATAGTAGGTATAGTAATAGTGTTTATTATGACTACTTATATTCTTGTCTTATTAATAGTAGTGATTTTAACTATCGGTGCTTATCTTGGTTTCGATATGTTAAAAAAGAATCTGCATTTTTTAAGCCAAGTTTTCTTTATTGTGTGATTCGCCTTAGAAAAAACGGTGTTGTATATTATCATTTAACCGATATCATTCCCTTCTTAGAACACAAAACTTTCAAGTCTTGTTATTTTTGGAATATAGAAAGCCCTGAACGGTTAAACAGTTGCTTTGAAAGTCTTACCTCTAATCTGGAAAAAGTTACATCACAATTATCTCCATATCTGTTAGATGACTCTATTCTTTTGGAAGCGCTTTTCGATAATTATAAAACTATATATGGCCTTAAAGAAACTGATATAGATTTTGATAAAATTGAAGACCCCGAGGATTATGCTCAGTCTTATTTTCTATCTTTGCAAAATATGCGAGATGGCTATATTTTTTCCCGATATTGTAATTTTGCACCCTATGCTTTACTGCTTAAAAGCAAGGTGGATAAGGCATTGGAAAAGTATGAAAAACTCAATCAAAAAAACAAGCTTTTAGAATATGAAAAGCAGTTAATAAAGCATATCACTAGTTCGGAAAATGGCGAGTTTAATATATTTGAAGAATCTTGTGATACTTCCGGTGCAGAAAAATTGATAACACCCCTATCGGGCGTATTGGAGTTTCTTATTGTTTTTGCCATTGCATCCATTTTCTTTTGCGGTATTTTTGCTATTTACAATTCCATAATTTCTGTAGATACCCTTATTGTGTTATCGGCACCATGGTATTTAGGATTTCTTTGTGCAGGGCTTTGTTCTGTTTTTGGCGCAATTGCTCTTGTTGCCAACAAACCCATTCCTAATAGGTTCCTTACAAAAAAAGAAAGAAAAGATTTTTCTAAAATATTGGTTTCGAAAGGTGTAAAAAAATTCTCTTTTAATATTTTTGTGATTTCTATTGCGGTTTCGATAGTTTTTGCAATTATGATTTTGATTTCAAACGTTAGATTTTATGAAGATAATATATCCTTCGAAAACAAAACCTACTCTTATGATAATATCGACAGCGTTTATTACATAGAATCAAGATATAATGTTTATGATGAAAGAATAGAACGTGCGTCGTATGTTATTTTATTTGATGATAAAACTTCTCTTGATTTGGATGGTTTCACTTCAATCCAATTTACCGAACAAGAAGTTTTGCCATTGTTAAGTAAAAAGGGAATCAATATTAAAAGTGCCATGTCCGAAAAAGAATTACCTTGGTATACAGAATAACACTCGAATCCGTTATGAACAACCGCACCAAACACGAATAATCCGAACCTTGTACCTATTGGTGAAGGGTTCGGATTTTTGTTACATATTCAGTATCCAAATTTCAATAGTAAGGCATAAAGATAAGGCAGAGAGTTATTATGCTCCCTGCCTTGTTCTTTTACTTGGAGTTATTGTCTACATTTTTTCACACTCCTGCTCTTTTAACCATTCTTCATATTCAGCCTTGCCTTCTTCACTTTCAAAGAAAGCAATTATGTCCGGCAGGAAACATCTTGCAATCGACTCCAACTCATGCTTGGGTAATGTGTTATTTTGCGTAACTGGCAGGTCACGCTTTTATTTTAACACATTAGGAGTTTTTTGTCTGTCTCACCGCTAAAGCTACTTTGAACCCCGCCACTATGGTGGGGTTTTCGTATACAATAAGCATTTCTTGGTTACTTGATATACGCCATATGGTCGTTCATTTTATTTTTCACTAATACTTAATGTATTTGTTATAAAAGTTTTCGTTATTTTTCTCAACATCTATATTTTTTAAATACAAATTTTATGTTGAATATTTATTATAACACTGACTAAACTAGATAAAAAGGAGTTAGATGAATGGAATCAAAAGGATTTATTAAAAACACCCTCGATCAAATTCCCCGTGCAAATGATGACGCCAAACGAATAGTAGGTCTTGTTAAGGAAAGTGGAAGGATAACTGGATACAAATTATCTGATGAAAGCTTTGTGTCAAAACCTGAGGCCGTTCAAATGGCAAAGCAAGGTAAAATTTCGGGGGTTGGTATTGCGCACAGAGGAGATACAGAATACCTGAAATCAATACCTGACGAAAGCGAAAATAATAATTTAGGTAATCTCCCTTCTGTTTCACCTGAGAGTTAAGTGCGGATTCATATATATTCTTATCTTTGAGAAAAGTGAATTGCAAAATATATAACCCACTATGGCACTTTAAATTACTGAAAGTGACATTTCCCTTACAAAAAAATAAGGGAGAATATTTCTTTACGAAATATTCTCCCTTAGGTGGTGATTTTAAGTTTTATTTCTTTTTAGGTTTCTTAATCTTATTAAGCTTGGCATTAAGCTCAAGTAGCTCTTCCTTAGTGAATTTAACATCCATCATTCCGCTCATAAGTGTGAACAGACGAAGCACCGTAAAACCGCCCATCATACTCATCATTTCAGGACCTACTTCAAAGCCTGCGGCTTTAATTTTGCCATCTTTACCGCCTTTGCCGCCCATAAGCTTTCCTACAAGTCCCATAAAAATCATTTTACCCTGAATTGTAGAAATAACATCACTCATTTTGTCGTTGAGCGAAAGGTAGCCCTCAGGAGCATCAATATCGAACCAGTTTAGAATTGCTCCCTTTTCTGTGAGTCTGTACTCTTCGTTAAAGGTATCTACCTTGCGAATAAAGCTTTGATCCTTGCAATCCCCTGCAACGGCGGTAAGAGAGGTTTCACCTGAATTAGGTACTTCATAATAAAAGAAGTGGTCTTCGGCAGATTTTTTACCCAAAGATACACCGTTGGCAAAAAGCTCTACTTCAGGCAAATTGGAATAAACAGTAACCTTAGTAACGTCTTCCACACGATCGATGTAACGTTTACCGCAAATGTGAACAAAGGGGTCATCCGACATCCAAGCCTTATATGCATAGAATGCATCCTTTTTATATTTACGGTCGATTGTTACAAGACCCTTGTGGTTCTGACCGTTTTCGCCGCCTTCATTTCGTGCATCGGCACCGAAATCGAACATATTCCACACGTGGGTAGCCCACATATATTTTCTTGAGAAGAACTGTTTAATAAGTTCCTCGTGATAATATGCCTGATATTCTTCTGTGTAATCACCCTGCATTGGGTTTGACGTGTGCCAATCAAGTGCCTCGCAACCATACTCCGAACAGCCGATAGGAATATTAGGATGGGTTTTGTGGAAATTATCAAACCAAGGACCGTTCATATCGGTTTCTCCACCATACCAGCCGAAATAATGATTATAGGAAACCACGTCGGAAATTTGCAGATATGGGTCGTCAATTTTACACATTGAAACAGCCGCAATGGTAGTGAGACGGGTTTTATCCATTTCGTGACACATATCGTTAAGTATACGGTGGTTTTCAAGAAGATCCTCATCAGAACCTCCTATACCTATCTCGTTAGAAAGACCCCACACTACAATACAAGGATGGTTATAATTCTGTGTGATAAGCTCTTTCATCTGGGAAATGGTATTTTCCCTGCCCTCGGGCATATGCTTAGAAATATATGGAATTTCAGCCCAAATAACAAGTCCGTACTCGTCGCAAAGGTCGTAAAAATATTGATCGTGCTGATAGTGGGCAAGACGAATAGTTGTGGCGCCAACCTCATAAATCAATTCAATATCTTCTTTATGGTCCTCAGGGGAAAGTGCGTTTCCCTTTTGCCAACGGTCCTGATGTCGCGCAACACCGCGAAGAGGATATTCCTCTCCGTTTAAAATAAATCCGTTTTCAGGGTCGATTTTAAAGGTGCGGCATCCGAAACGAGAAGAAACATTATCAATAATTTTTCCCTCTTCAACCAGCTCTATCTTGGCGGTATAAAGATAAGGATTACGTCTGCCGTGCCAAAGTGTAACCGACTCAATTTTGAGAACTGCTTTGCAATCGTCGGTGGTAGCTTCGGCAATAAGTTTACCTTCCTTATCTTCAATTATATAGTGCAATTTTTGCTCAGGCTTTTTATTGGTTACATAGCACTCAATTTCAACATTAGCATCTGCACCGTTAATTTCAGGTGTTATTTTTAAACCGGGACCTCCGCAATAATCCAGGTCGAAATGTGAATCATTAACACAAATAATGTTTACATCACGATAAAGACCGCCATAGAATGTGAAGTCTGCCATTTGGGGATATACGGTTTCATTTGCGGAATTATCTACTGCGATAACCAGCAAGCTAATGGAATTAAGCGAATCGGTAATATCAACACGCCAAGTAGAATATCCGCCATCGTGATGGGCTAATTTTTTGCCGTCTAAATACACATCAGCAGATGAGTTTGCACCGCGAATTTCAAGGTAGTATCTGTCGGCTTCGGGAAGGTCCATTTTATTTATTTTCTTTGCATAATAGCCAACACCGCGATAATAATCATTGTCGCCATCCTGACCGTCGATAGCATTCCAACAATGGGGCAGATTTACGAAATCCCACTTGTTTGACAATTCGGTGGGTATAGAATCAGCCATCTTGGTGAATGCCCATTTGCTGTTAAAATTAACAACAGTTCTCATAGTTTTTCCTCCAAAAAAATTTAGATAAATATTATAGCATAAATATTATAGCATAAATATTATAATATTTATTGACTTAAAAAGTGTGAATAAATTTTAACTTTTACAAAAATATGTCCGATTACTTTCAGCAATCGGACACACTTTAAATTAAGCTAATTGTTATTGTCTTCTGCTGTGGTACGAACGAGTGAATCACCTTCAACATCCCGATTGAGATCTTCGTTCATCTTGGCGAGCGTCTTTTTATCCAGATTGTAAACCAATCCCAAGCCGATAAACTGAAGAACAGCCGAGAAGAGATAGGTACCTGCAACAAGATAACGCATATTTACTGCAACCTGCCACAATTGATTACCCTCGTTCTCACCTACATAGCCTAATGCTACCATAATAACGAGCACAAGAGCGGGCCCTACACCCTGAGCAAGCTTTCTGAAGAAGGAATGAAGTGAATAAACTGTACCCTCTTCACGGGTTCCTGTTTTCCATTCGTTATAATCAATAGCATCTCCCATCATAGCCCAAGAAACAGTGGAATAAATGCCAAGACCTAGCGAGAATACTAATTGACAAATGATATAGATAACAAGGTCAAGGCTTGTATTGTCAGGCATTATAACGAAAAGTCCAAGAGCTGCTACTATGGAACAAATTGAGCCAACTGTGGCAAGCTCTTTTTTGCCGAACCTAGCAACCATAGGTCGTGCAAGAGGAGTGAATACAACAATGGGAATCATAGAGAAGAGCTGAACTATACCTGAAATCTGCACGTTCTTAAAATAGGATTGGAATATTACAGTAACGGCAGTTGCTGCGCCCTGCATACCTATAAACATTCCCATAGCGGCAATAGTAGCGCCTATTGCGGGACGGTTTTTCATAAAGTTAACAAAAGCCTTTAATACATTAAACTTAGGCTTTTCTTCGCTTAATGTTACTTCCTGTTCAACGCGGATTTCTGTATTACGAATCATAAACTGGAAGCAAATGAAACCCAAAACACCCATAATAAGAGCGGCAATAAACACTCTTTCACCAATAAGGTTGTTGTTTGAATCATAAATTATGAAGGGTAAAATAACCATAGGAAGCATATTTCCAAAAATAGAGCCAACAGAGCGCCAAGCAGAGAGAGAAGCTCTATCTTTTACATCATTGGAAATTAAGGAAAGAAGCGAGCCGTAAGGTACATTAGCTACGGTGTAGAATGCATCCCAAACCACATAGCCGGCTATAAATATAATTGCCTTTGCCCAGTCCGGCGCCTTGGGGAATGGAAGGAAGCAACATGCACCACCGATTATTAAACCAATAGAACCTGCCCAAATATATGCGAGGAACTTATTGCGCTTGTATGTACGCCTGTCTGCATCGATAATTGAACCAATAAGCGGATCGTTGATAGCATCCCATACCTGCACAACGATAAGAAGTGCTGCATACCAAAGATCCATACCCATAAACTGTGTCCAGAATATAGACATTGTGCTTTTGAGAGCGAAACTCATATTGCAGCCAAGGTCGCCCGCTGCATAGGCAACACTGTCGCGAATGCCAAAGGGTCGTAGTTTGCGATTATTTTCCATAATAGCAATCCTTTCTTAAACCGTAATTTTGCGGTTGTTAATATGTACTCATTAGTTAATGGGTACATATTTATTATAATATATATATAAATATATCGTTAGCACAATTTTTATGTGTTTTAGCATAATTTTATTGTATTTTTTGAGATTTTAGTTGAAAAATTAGATATTATACACTATAATTGTTATTGATAAAGAAAAATTTTAACTCTTTTGCCGAAAGAAAGGTAATTATGTTTTACGATAAAGAATTTAATTTTTTGAAAAATTTATTAACGAAATACCACCTGCAGCACCTGATTATAGACCCATATAACAGCCTAGACAAACTAATTGATATGGGCGCAAAAATACTGATTGGAAGCGATAGTAACAACAAAACTTTTATTGATTTTTTCCCCTATATTAAGCCAAACACAATTTATCGAATTACCGATGTGTTTTTATGTAAATATATATTCTTTGAGTTGCCCTACCACAAAAGCAAGACCATATTTTTCGTTGGTCCGTACCTTAGCGAAGATATTTCACAGCAAAAAATTATGGAACAGGCTGAAAATTTCAAAATATCTCCTAAATTTTCTAAGGAGCTCGAATATTTTTATTCTTCACTGCCCTTGGTTGCTGATGAAACCACTATTTCCGTAGCTATTGATACCTTTGCAGAATATATATGGCACGGTCCTGATAATTTTGACGTGGTTCAGCTGTATAGAGAGGATAATGATGCTTTTGTACCTAATATTTTAAAAGAAGCAACATTTTACGATAATAGTTCTATTAACATACAAATGATGGAGAGTCGATACAATTTCGAAAACGAGCTTATTAACGCAGTTACTCAAGGCAATATACACAAAGCTGAGCATATGATGACAAATATTTCTTCACTAGCCTTTGAGAATCGTACACCCGACCGTCTACGTAACATAAAAAACTACTGCATCATAATGAACACCCTTTTTCGTAAAGCAGCAGAAAACGGCGGTGTGCATCCTGTATATATAGACAGTGTTTCTTCAGACATAGCAAAAAGAATTGAAGCCTTGCATACCACTTCCCTTGCCCGAGACTTTATGATAGAGATATTAAGATTTTACTGCCGACTTGTAAAACAATATTCCAGCAAAAAACTTTCTGCTCTTATACAAGGCGTAATTGTTAAAATAGAGAACGACCTTACGGAGGATTTAAGCCTGCGGACGATTGCAGAGCTATGCAGCGTTAGCCCCGCGTATTTATCTGCTCGTTTTAAAAAAGAAACAGGAAAAACTCTTACCGAGTATGTTAATGGCAAGCGAGTTTCCGCTGCTAAACATCTACTTAGAAATACCAATTTACAGATACAAACCATTGCTCAGCATTGTGGAATTTTGGATTTGCACTATTTTTGCCGTACTTTTAAAAGTACGGTGGGTAAAACTCCATCGGAATATCGAAATATGCGTTCCTTTAACTAAGGAAATATATTAAAATTTATTATACACTACAGTTTCTTCAATGGGTCTAAATTCGTTGTGTAAATTCATAGGCTTGGAATCAGGTGCTGGATAACCCATAGTAAGCAAAGCAACCGGCTCTATATTATCGGGAATATTAAATTCATTGCGCATAGATTTGGGATCAAAATGCATTACCCAAGTTGAGCCGACACCGATATGCGCCGCTTCAAGCATCATATGGGTTGCCACAATGCAGGCATCTGAAACTCCGCAATTTTTACCATCGTACTTTCTTACCCAACACTCTTCCTTATTATAACAAACAAGCATTGCTAAAGGTGCATCAAAATGACATTTGGTACATTTCTTTAATCTTTCCAATGCTTCACTATCGTTAATAACAAGAATTCTTTGGGGTTGATTATTACAGCCTGTTGGCGCTAAGTGACCCACTTTAAGAATTTTATCAACATCCGCATCATTTACAGGGCAATCTTTAAATTTTCGTACTGAATATCTACTTTCTGCCAGTTTTAAAAAATCCATATATAACTCTCCTTACTTTAAATGAGAATAATTACAGCCGTGCAAAAATGCACGGCTGTTGAAATTTGAACAGAGAAATTTATTTCTTGAAAATATCCATTACATCAAGATAATCTTCGTCGTTAGAAGAATCTGTATTCTTTGAAAGAATATCCTGAAGCTCGTTTGCCATTGCGCTGCTGGCATTATCATCGCCAAGACCGGTAGCAATAACGGTTACGCGCATTTCATCTTCCATATTTTCGTCAAGCTGAACACCCCAGATAATGGTTGCATCGGGATGAACTGTTTTAGCAATAAGTGATGATGCCTGATCAACCTCATCAAGACCGATATCGGTAGATGCTGTGATGCTGATGATAACACCTGTAGCATTGTCGATTTTGGTTTCGATAAGTGGGCTGTTAATAGCAGCCAATGCGGCCTGCTCTGCTTTTTCACGACCTGAAGCGTGGCCAACACCCATATGAGCATAGCCTGCATCGGACATAACAGTAGTTACGTCTGCAAAGTCGAGGTTAATCATAGCGGTTGCGTTAATCAATTCGGAAACACTCTGAACACCCTGACGAAGAACATCGTCGGCAACGTCAAATGCATTAACAAGTGTAATTTTCTGCTCAGAGAAGAATTTAAGCCTTTCGTTAGGAATAACGATTAAGCTATCAACATGCTGACGGAGAGCTTCAATGCCCTGCTCAGCCTGCTTCATTCTCTTAGCGCCCTCAAAAGCAAAGGGCTTTGTAACGATACCAACAGTTAGAATGCCCATTTCTTTAGCGATTTGAGCAACTACTGGAGCAGCGCCTGTTCCTGTGCCACCACCCATACCGGCAGTTACGAATACCATATCTGTACCGCGAAGTGCAGCAGAAATTTCTTCTCTTGATTCTTCTGCAGATTCCTGACCGCGGGTGGGGTTAGCACCTGCACCGAAGCCACGAGTTTTTCTTTCGCCTATCTGAAGTTTATTTGTAGCTTTAGAAGCCAACAATGCAGCTTTATCGGTATTGATAGCAATGTATTCAACACCCTTTACGCCTGCAGATACCATGCGGTTAACAGCGTTGCCACCGCCACCACCGACACCTATTACTTTTATTTGAACAATGTCTTCTGTTTCCTGAGCTATCTCAAACGGCATTTTTATCTTCCTTTCAGTATGTAAATTTAACTATAATACAATACACATTTAGATAATAACACAAAATATTATAAATTTCAAGGGCATTTTGTTTTTTTATGTATGAAAATATTAGTATTAGTATTTTGTGTCGTGTAAAATGATTTGAAAATCTATCTAATGTATATTTTATCATTTATACGTTTCCTCTATTTCTCCTCGCGTAAAGTAACCCTCTTTTTTCTCGGAAAAATAGCTTAAATCAATTGTCCCTTTATTATTTTTATGCTTACTTTCTATTTTTTCTATCATTTTATTCATAAAGCTTAGCTTTTCGGTTAAATCATTTGATGTTCCTAGTTCAACCGCATATTTACCGTTTATAGTTAGATTTATATCAAACTTGGAGCTGACATCAAGTTTATTAACCTTGTTATTGCTTTTGTTTGAAAGCTTTATTATATTTTTCGCATTGGAATAAGCTGTGTCGTCTTTAAATATTGCAGTCTTGCCGACCTCACACTTACTGAAAACAAGGCCCTTAATGTTGGTTAATTTGGTTTTGGCTTTGTTTGTTATCTCCAATACCTTAAATTCAGAATCCAGTAATGCGTACTTTTTCTTGTGTTTTATGCAAAATACTGCCTTTGTTTCCTTAGGGATTACCGTTACTTTATCAGGCAACTGCTTTTTTAATTCAACAGAACCTATATACGGAAGGCCTGCTGTAACTTTTTTGTTTACACTGCCTTCGAAAAGCATAAGTATATTGTCCCCTACCGCGATGTCTGCCACTGCCAGAATTTCTTCCTTAGTATATTTTTTACCATTATACTGAATTTCTACCTTACTAATCGGCATTAACACTGTGGTTAGCATAATCACAAACACGGCTACTATAAGTATAAATACAGCTGCTAAAAAGCTTTTACGAACCTTACGCTTTTTTCTTATTTTTTTGGCAGTTTTTTTATTATCTTTCATATTTTTATCCTTTTTATATTTGCTCCTAATGATTTAAAATATATTTCAGGTGTTTCATAACCCCTTATTATATGATGTATCTCCCCTATTTCGGTCGTGCCTAATGCCGAGAAGCCCGCCACCATTAAAGCGGCTCCGCCGCGAAGGTCAGTGCAGTTTACCGAAGCACCGCTGAATTTTTTAACACCCTCCACCACTGCGGTTCTGCCCTCTACCTTAACATCGGCTCCTAAGCGATTAAGTTCATCGGCAAATTTAAATCTGTTTTCGAATATATTTTCAATAAAAATACTGGTTCCGTCGGCAAGAGATGCCGTTGATATAAGTGTCGGTCCTGCATCTGTGGGGAATCCGGGATAATACTGTGTTCTTACTGTTTTTAATCGCTTCAATCTTTTAGGTGCTATTACCTTCATTTCATCGCCATCGAACAATATTTCACAGCCAAGCCGTTCATATTCCGATATAATGGCCTTAAGATGGTCGGGACAAACATTTTTTATTATGCCATTTCCACCCGTTATGGCTATAGCCGACATATATGTAGCAGTAAGAATTCTATCGGGAATTACCGTGTGCTCCACCGAATGGAGAGCTTTAACACCCTGTATAACAATATCGCTGCTACCTGCACCCTTAATTTTAGCACCTGCGCGATTCAGGAAATTTGCTAAATCTACAATTTCAGGCTCTCTGGCAGCGTTATATATTTTGGTGGTACCCTTTGCGGTGGCAGCCGCTATCATAATATTCTCGGTTGCACCCACACTGGGGATCGGTATGTATATATTACTACCCCTTAATATATCCTTACAAACGCAATCGATACAGCCGTGACTTTCGTTAATTGTTAACCCCAATTCTTTTAAAGAGGAGATATGCAAATCTATTGGTCTGGGACCTATTTCACAGCCGCCCGGACTGCTCAAAAATGCCTTTTTACAACGAGCAGCAATGGCTCCCAAAAATATTATAGATGACCGCATTTCTCTCATTAAATTTTCGGGTATTATACAACAATTTACCTGTGTAGAATCAACAGTTACGGTGCTTCCGTTTCTTTTACAATTACAACCAAGTCTTGTTAAAATCTTGATTGATGCCCTTACATCTGATAAGTCGGGGCAATTATGTATAACACTTGTTCCGTTTACAAGCAATGATGCCGCGAGTATTGGTAGCACACTGTTTTTGGCTCCGTGTACTTTTACTTCACCGCACAAGGGCACACCGCCCTCAATAATTATTTTTTCCATTTTCTGCACTCCGTTCTGTAAACCGAAAGTATTTTTTCAGTTTATACTATGCGGGAGTGCAGTTTTTTGTTAATTGATATAAAGCTCCATTAAGCAATCATAAATTCGCTTATTAGCATCAAGAATTGCAGATTCTGCAGCATTTTTACCCATTTCTTTTGAACGTTCAGGATTAAAAAGTATATCTCTTACTGCATTTATGAGTGTTTCACCGCTTAAATCCTTTTCTTCAATAACCTCCGCCGCATTTCTTGACTTTAATGTCATAGCATTATGGAACTGATGATTTTCGGCAACATATGGTGACGGAATAAGCACTGAAGCTCTGCCTGCGGCTTGAATTTCGGTGAGTGTTATAGCTCCTGCCCTGCCGATAATCACATCCGCCGCTGCCATACAATCTGCCATATCGGTAATGTATTCCGAAATACGTATATTTTCTGAATTTATATCTATTCCCTTTTCCTTAAGGGAATTTACAGAGCTTTCATATCCCGCCTTGCCTGCCGCGTGGAAATGAATATATTTACCTTCGGGAGCCATATGAGCAATGAGCTCTGTAACAGCGCGGTTTATAGGAGCCGCGCCAAGACTGCCGCCAAAGGAAAGTATCATAGGTCTGTCATCAACACCTAATTTTGCTCTTGAATAATCTCTATTTAAGCTTAAAAATTCACCGCGAACAGGATTGCCTGTTATAACGGGTTTATTTTTACAGTTAAGATACTTTTCAGCTTGCGGCATTGCCAGCATAACTACATCCACCTTGGGTGCCAGCATTTTTGTGGTAACTCCGGGGAAAGCATTCTGCTCGTGAATAGCGGTTTTGATACCAAGCTTTTGCGCTTCTCTTAGCACAGGTCCACTTACATATCCGCCTGTACCAACAACCAAATCGGGCTTTAATTCCACGAGTATCCGTTTTGCCGCCATAGATGAAGTAAATACCTTTTTAACGGCAACTATATTTTTTAAAATACTCTTAAGTTTAAATGAACGCTGAAATCCCGCAACGTCAATCGTTTTGAATTCATATCCTGCCTGAGGCACAAGGGTTGCTTCCAACTTTTGCGCTGTTCCTATATAACTTATTTTTGCATCAGGATGAAGTTCTTTTATATATCCTGCAACTGCTAATGCCGGGTTGATATGACCCGCTGTACCGCCGCCTGCAAAAAGTATA